>JBFWSI010000047.1:0-11727 GCA_050248455.1 Gammaproteobacteria bacterium
GAGGCGCCAGCCGCGCGGCGCCAGCGGCGCGTCCGCGGCGACGGGTCGAGCGTCGGCATCGCGCCAGATGAGCGCGTGCGATGGCGCTCGCGTCCAGCCCGGCGCGATCGGGACGGCCTCCGGATTGAGCAGCAGCACTTCGTCCCGCTCGCGGCCGTGGATCGCGATGACGCGCAGTCGCGCGTCGCTCGCGCACGGGCAGTCGCCGGCGGTGGCCTCGATCTCGCGATTGTGCCCGAAGATCGACGGCGACAGCCCGAGTCCGAGCTCGCAGCAGGCCAGCGCCGCCTGCGCGAGCTGCACGCGCCACTGCCACGCGTCGTCGAGCGTGCACATCTGGTAGGCCGCCTCGACGAGAAAGCCCAGCGAGTAGCGATCGGCCGCTCGCTCGCGCCATTTCTCCGCGATACCGCTCGTCGCCGAGAAGCGCAGCGCGTCGGCGAGCACCTCGCGATAGCGCGCACTATCCGGCGCGCGGCGCGCGATGCGCGCGAGATCCAGCGCATTGACGGTCAGGTAGCGATGCGACCAGGTGCGCAGCGACAGATCGCGGTCGACATAGCCACCCGGCATCACCAGCCGCGGCCAGCGTGCCTTCAGGCGCGGCAGCCACGGCAGCAGATAGCGCCATGCGATGCGTTTCAGCGCACGTTGCGGCAGCGGCAGCGCGGCGGCGCGGCGCGTCGGCAGGAAGACCAGCGCGAAGAGCCGGAACAGGAGGCCGTACAGCCACTCCATCGGGCGCAGGTTCAACACCGCCGCGGCGCTCGCCTGCGCGCTGTCGGCGAGCGCGTCGTAGCTGCGATCGCCGGTAAGCTCACGGTAGCGGAGCAGGGCGACCAGCGTGTCGAGGTGCGTGTTCAGCACCAGCATGTTGGTCGGCGACTTGCCGCAGGCGGTCGACGGGATCCATTTGAACGGGCCCGCGTCCATGCCGGCCGCCGACAGCTCCAGCTCGTCGTGCAGGAACCAGTCGCCGAAGGCGGTGCGATCGCGCTGGCGCGTCGCGAAGGCCATCGCGCGCGCGAGCGCCGCACTCACGGCAGGGTCGGGCGCCGCGGCCAACGCATCCATCATCAGGTGCATCGCGCTCGCGTGCAGGCGGAAATGCGCTTCGTTGGCCTCGGTCCATTCCCCGTGGCGGTAGCCGCCGTCGTCGTCCTGCCGGTCGAGCACGGCGAGCAGCAGATGGCGCGCGAGCAGCGTGTAGACGCGCTTGCCGGTCGCATGTCCGAGGCCGCCGACGCAGACGCTCAAGGCATGCGCATCGTTCTCGGACGGTGTCTTCCGGCGCAGCGGCCACTCGTAGCGATCCTCGTAGACGTGACCGTGCACGAGGTGCCGCCACAGATCGGCGGGCCGCCGGTAGACGGTGTGCGAGCCCCACAGGAAGAGGCCTTGATCTTCCGGCGGCGCGAGCGTCGCGAGCTCGCCTGCCAGCGCTTGCGGCAGATCCCACAGCACACAGTCGAGCACTGCGCCGTCGGGCACCTCCAGCGTGAGCCGCCCCGTGCGGCCGTCGAGCGCGAGGGCGGCGACGGGCGCGGTCTCGTCGCGGCGGATGCGCCGATGCTCGTCGAGCCAGCGCAGCGCCGGCGCGCGCGGCAGCCACCAGCACCGGGTCGAGGCCGCGTCGCGCGCGAGCAGCCAGCCGCCGGCCGCCGCGGCTTCGATCGCGACGCAGTCGGCGAGATACAGCGTGAGCGGAGCGCCATGGCCCTCCAGGCGCAGCATCAGGCAGCGCGCGTCCGAGGCGTCGTCGACGTCGAGCAGGCCCTCGCCGCCGGCGAGATCGAAAGCGCGACGCGACAGCCCGGCACAGGCCGTGCGCACGCCCGACGCGGGGCCGGCGGTGTCGAGCAGCGACAGCAGGTCGAGCGGGGCACTCATGGCGAACAGGGAATAGCGGCTCCGGCGCGCGGGGATTGAGCAGATCCGATGCAGTATACCGGGCGCTCACCGCATCTCGGCCGAGGGCTGCGCAAAAACTTGTGCCCCGACGGCGCGAATGACCACTGCGTCACAACGCGAACGGTGGCGCGTGTCGCGTGCGCTGCCCGTCGACACTTCTTTACCGGGCGTGCTATCTGGCCGATACGAACATCTTCGATAATGCGCGGCCTGGACCGAAGGCCGTCGCCTTCTTCGGTCCGATCATCGACGCAGCGAGATTTGCATGCAGGCACCGAGCTTAGAACGACCGACCCGGCCCTGGCAGTACGCGTGGTGGCACCTCGCTGCGCTCGCGGTCCTCGTCGCCGTGCCCGCACAGTTCCTGCTCGGCACCGCGCTGCCCGGCTTGCCCGCGGAGCAACGCTCCTTCCTCATCGTCTTCGCAATCGTCTATGCGGGCGCGGCGCTCCTGCTCGGTCTGTCGACGCGCGGCGCGCGCAGTCTCGGTGTGGGCGCCTTCATTCTGATCGTCGCGGCCGCGCTCGGCAGCTGGGCGTTGTGGCTGCTGTTGACGAAGGCCGATTACGCGCGACCGCTGCTGCTCGTGCTCTGCGTGGGCGCCGCTGCCGCACTGCTGGCGTCGCTGCTGTTGCCGCGCGGCGTCCAGGTGCTGCTCGCGACCCTCGCGCTGGCCGCGACGCTGGGACTGCAGGCCGCGAACGAGCGGCCGCGGAGCCTGCTCGATCGCGCGCTCGGTCTCGGCCCGAAACCGGTGCGCAGCCAGGGCACGATCAACACGGCCTACTATGCGCTGCAGGCCGTCTTCTACGACCGCTACTTCGAGATCTGCACGGCCGATCGCAGCCGCTGCGACACGCCGCGCACGGGCGGGGCGATCGCGAATTTCGCCGACGGCCTCCTGTACGCGACGGGTGAAGGCCAGCTGCATTTCGTCGCGACCGACGCGGGCCGGACGCTCGAGACGCGGCGCCTCGCGACCGACGTCCCGATCAACGACGCCGAGTTCGCGGCCGACGGCGCCAACGAGCGCGATCTGAGCGTCTTCCGCGTGATGGACATCCTGCCGCGCGAACGCGACGGTCGCTACGATCTGCTCGCGTCCCATCACCACTGGGATGCCGATCGGCGGTGTTTCACGATGCGCGTGTCGCGTCTCACCGGAACCACCGCCGATCTTCTCGCCGGCGAGCCGCAGGCGGACTGGCAGACCGTATGGGACGCCGAGCCCTGCCTGCCGCTGAAGATGAACAACGGCAATCAGAAGCAGTTCGGCGGCGACGGCGCCGGCGGCCGCATGCTGATGCGCGGCGAGGACACGCTGCTCATCGCCATCGGCGATCAGCAGTGGGACGGCTGGAACTACGACCGTGCCGTGTCGCAGGATCCGGCGTCCGCCTACGGCAAGCTGATCGCGATCGATCTCGCGACCGGCGAGGGGCGCATTCTCGCCTCGGGCCTGCGCAATCCGGAGGGTTTTCATGAAGACGAGCAGGGCCGGCTGTGGGAGACCGAGCACGGCCCGCAGGGCGGCGACGAGCTGAACCTGCTCGTCGAAGGCGGCAACTACGGCTGGCCGCTCGCGACCTACGGCAACGAGTACGGCACGCAGGACTGGCCGCTGCGCCGGCCCGACTACGACGACGATCCCGCGTTCAAGCGCCCGATCTACGCGTGGCTGCCGTCGCTCGGCATGTCGCAGCTGACGACGGTGAAGAGCCCGTTGTTCCCGCGCTGGCGCGGCGATTTCCTGATCCTCACGCTCAACGCGTCCCTGCAGCGCGCGCACGTCAAGGACGAGCGCGTGATCGTCGTCGAGCCGATCCGCCTGCGCGAACGCAACGGCCGCCTGCGCGACATCGAGCAACTGCCGGACGGCCGGCTCGCGTTCCTGATCGACGGCGGCGCCTTCGCCTTCGTCTCGCCGCTGGACGCGCAAGCCGACGATCCGCGCACGCGCGCCGCGCGCGGCGCGATGCTGTTCAGCGCCTGCCAGCAGTGCCATCGCATCGGCGACGGGCGCGACCACGCGGTCGGCCCGGATCTGCGCGGCGTCGCCGGCCGGCCCATCGCGCAGACCGCGGGTTATGCCTATTCCGAGGCGCTGCGCGCGCTCGGCGGCCGCTGGAGCGACGAGCGGCTCGACGCCTTCCTGCGCGATCCGCAGGCCTTCGCACCCGGGACCGCGATGCAGATTCGCGCCCTCGGCGAGGCGGACGATCGCGCCGCGCTGATCGCCTACCTGAAGTCGCTGCAGTGAGCGTCGCGGCGCGGGTCGTGATCGCGCTCGGCGTGCTCGCGCTGCTCGCCGCCGGGTTCGCGACGCCGGCCGGGCGCCACGCGCTGCGTGTCGTGCGTTACGAGTGGATCGGCGGTCAGCCGCTGGTGTGGAGCGTGCCGCGCGTGACGGTCGACTGCACGACGCCGCCGCCGGACTTCGTCGCCCTCACCTTCGGCCAGTCGAATGCCGCGAATACCGTGCAGGGCCGCCATGCCGCGCGCGACGGCGTCGTGTGGTTCCACGAGGGCCGCTGCTACGCGGCGGCGGATCCGCTGCCCGGCGCCACCGGCACGGGCGGCAGCGTATGGTCGCGCCTCGGCGATCGGCTGCTCGACAGCGGCCGCTATCGCCGCGTGCTGTTCGCCGGCGTCGCCGAGAACGGCAGCGAGCTCGCGCGCTGGGAGCCGGGCGGCGATCTGCATGCGCGTCTGTCGGCTGCGCTCGCGGCGCTGCGCGTCGCCGGCCTCACGCCGACGCATCTGCTGTGGCATCAGGGCGAGCAGGACATGCGCTTGGGCACTGCGCCCGAGCGCTATCGCGACGGCTTTCGCGCACTGGTCGATGCGATCCGCGCGCAGGGTGTCGCTGCGCCCGTGTTCGTCGCCCGCGCGACGTACTGCAATGGAGACGACAGCCCGTTGCTCCGTGCCGCGCAGCAGGCGCTGATCGAGCCCGCGCGCGGCATCTACGCCGGCCCGGACACCGACGGGCTGCGCGGGCCTGCATGGCGGCGCGACGACTGCCATTTCACCGCCGCCGGCGCCGAGCGCCACGCCGAGCTGTGGCGCGACGCGCTGCTCGCCGCCACGCCCTGAGCCCGCGCCGCGCCGATGCTGTTCAATTCCTACATCTTCATCTTCGTCTACCTGCCGCTGACGCTCGGCGTCTTCTTCTGGCTGGGACGGTACGCCCGCCAGGCCTGGGCGACGGCCTGGCTGGTCGTGATGTCGCTCGCCTTCTACGGCTGGTGGAACCCGATCTATCTGTGGCTGATCGGGCTGTCGATGGCTTTCAACTACCTGGTCGGGCGCGGTCTCGGGCGCCACGCGAGCGGCAGCGCCGCGTCGAAGCGCCTGCTCGCCTTCGGCATCGGCGCCGATCTCGCGCTGCTCGGCTACTACAAGTACGCGAACTTCTTCGTCGACAACCTGAACGCGCTGGCCGGCACGGGTTTCTCGCTCGGCGAGATCGTGCTGCCGCTCGGCATCTCGTTCTTCACCTTCACGCAGATCGCCTATCTCGTCGACGCCTATCGCGGCGAGGTGCGCGAGTACAACCCGCTGCACTACGCGCTGTTCGTGACCTATTTCCCGCACCTGATCGCCGGGCCCGTGCTGCATCATCGCGAGATGATGCCGCAGTTCGGCAAGCCGTCGATCTACCGCTTCGACGTCGGCCACTTCACGGTCGGCAGCGTGTGGTTCCTGATGGGCCTGTTCAAGAAGGTCGTCATCGCCGACGGGATCAGCGGCAATGCGAGCCCCGTGTTCGCCGCCGCCGCCGGCGGCGCCACGCCCAGCGTGCTCGATGCCTGGGTCGGGGCGCTCGCCTACACCTTCCAGCTCTATTTCGATTTCTCCGGCTACTCCGACATGGCGATCGGGCTCGCCGCGATGATGGGCGTGCGGCTGCCGCTCAATTTCGATTCGCCGTACAAGGCGCAGAACATCAGCGAGTTCTGGCGGCGCTGGCACATGACGCTGTCGCGCTTCCTGCGCGACTACCTGTACATCGCGCTCGGCGGCAACCGCCACGGCCAGGTGCGGCGCTACGTGAATCTGTTCCTGACGATGCTGCTCGGCGGCCTGTGGCACGGGGCGGGCTGGACCTTCGTGATCTGGGGCGCCCTGCACGGCGCGTATCTGATCGTCAATCACGCCTGGCAGGCGCTGTGCCGCAGGCTGGGCCGCGACTTCGGCATGCAGACGCCGCCGGGCCGCGTGTTCGCGCGCGGCCTGACCTTCCTCGCGGTCGTCGTCGGCTGGGTGTTCTTCCGCGCCGAGGACGTCGACGCGGCCTGGCGCATTCTGCGCGCGATGGCAGGCGACGCCCCCGTCGCGCTGTCGGCGAGCCTGACGGCGGTGATCGCGCAGGCGGATCTCGTGCGCTGGCTCGATCTCGCGCGCCTCGAGCTGCCGCCGCTCGCCGTGCCGCTGGGGCTCGAGGCACTGCTGCTCGCGATCGTGATGTTCGCGCCGAACACGCAGCAGCTGCTGTGGCGGCACTATGCGGCGCTCGACGAGGAGCGCGTCGCCGCGCCGCGCGCGGCGCGCCTGCAGTGGGCGCCGAATCTGCCGTGGCTGGGTGCGATGACGCTCGCCGGCGTATGGGCCCTGCTGGGACTGTCCAGTGTCAGTGAATTCCTCTACTTCCAGTTCTGAGACGTTCGCGCGTCACCTGCGGCGCCTGCTCGCGGGCATCGCGCTGCTCGCGCTCGCCGTCGCCGGGCTGAACCTCGCCGTCGATCCGTATCGCGTGTTCGGCACGCCGGACCTCGCAGGCTTCAATGCGCTGAAACCCGACTTCGTCGAGTCGCTGCGCATGACCGTGCCCCATGCGATCGATCGCCATCGACCCGACGCGCTGATCCTCGGCACCTCGCGCGCCGGCCGCGGCTATTCGCCGCAGCACCCGGCCTTCGCCGGCCTCGATGCCTACAACGCGGCGCTGCCCGCCGTCAGCCTCTACGAGATGATGCGCGTCCTGCAGCACGCGCAGGCGACGCGGCCGCTGAAGCGCGTGGTGCTCGGTCTCGACAATCGCGTGTTCTATGCCGATCGCGACGGCAACGGCGCCTTCAGCGAGGCGCGCCTGCGCGTCGACGCACAGGGCCGGCCGCAGCGCCGGCTGTTCACGGCGACGCTGCCCGACTACGCGGCGAGCCTGCTGTCGACGGACGCGCTGCTCGCCAGCCTGCGGGCCGTGCGCTTCCAGGGCTGGACCCGGCTCACGCTCGACGACGACGGCCGGTGGCGCGCCGTCGGTGACGCCTTCGACTCGCGGGCCGGCTTCCGCGCGATGACGCTCAACACCTTCGATCGCTACCGCCGCTACAGCGCCGAGCCCTTCCGGATCGAGCAGGCGATCGCGCCGCTGCGCGAGATCCTGCGCTTGTGCCACCGCGCAGGCATCGATCTGCGGATGATCGTGCCGCCGTCGCACGCCTGGCACGTCGAGGCGATGCGGCATGCCGGCATGATCGAGCGCTTCGACGAGATCCGGCGGGCGATCGTCGCGACCAACGAGGGCGTCGCGCGCGAGCTCGGCCGGCCGCCGTTCCCGCTGTGGGACTACTCGGGCTATCGTGGCCACAACGTCGAAGCCGCACCGCTGACGAAGGACGCGCGCCCGGCCTGGTTCTGGGAAACGGTGCATTTCAAGCCCGCACTGGGCGCGGCCGTTTTCGACGAAGTCTTCGCGCCGGCGGACGCGCCGCCACCGGTGCTCGGCGAGAAGATCGACGGCGCGAACATCGAGGCGCATCTCGCAGCCTGGCACGCCGCGCGCGAGACCTGGGCGGCGGCCCATCCCGACGAGGTTGCCGCGGTCGACGAACTCTACCGTCAGTGGCGGACGCGGGCGCCCTGAGCCCGCGGCCCGCCCGAAGGAGACAGCATGCTCGCATTCGAAACCATCGGCAGCGCGACGATCATCGCCTACGACGACGTGCCGGTGCTCACCACCGACGCCTGGATCAACGACGACGCGTATTTCGGCGCGTGGACGCACGACTACGAGATCCCGCCGGCGCAGATGGAGGCGATACGCCGCGCGAAGTACCACTGGTTCAGCCATGGCCATCCCGATCATCTGAACGTCGACGCGCTGCCGATGCTGACCGGCGGCCAGTTCCTGCTGTCCGACCATCACGGCGGCCGCATCCTGCGCGATCTCGTCGCCGCCGGCCACGACGTGCGCGTCTTGCGCGACCGCGTGTGGGAGCAGCTGTCGCCGCACATCCGCGTCTGCTCGTTCGCGAACCAGAACCAGGACTCGGTGCTGCTGATCGACGTCAACGGCCGGCTCGTCATCGATGCCAACGATTCGCCGGACTACGGCGCGTCCTGGCACATCCGGCGCATCGCCAAGCGCTACCGCGAGGTCTACCTGTGCCAGCTGCACGGCTGGGGCGGCGCCGACATGCTGAATCTCTACGATCCGGACGGACGCGCGCTGACCGACATCGCGGCCAAGCGTCGCCCGATCGCGCCGCGCGCGCAGCGCGCCGCCGTGCAGTTCGGGGCCAATCACGTGATCCCGTTCTCGTCCTTCCATCGCTTCCAGCGCGAGGACGCGGCCTGGGCGAATGCGCTGGTGCCCGAGCTCGCGGACTACCAGGCGCATGCGAACCCGCGCGGCCCGCAGATGCTGCCGGCCTTCGTGCACGTCGACTGCGAGACCGACGCGGTGCGTGAGATCGCGCCGCGCCGCCTGCCGCTGACGCTGCGCAAGCCCGAGGAGTTCGGCGACGACTGGAGCGATCCGCTCGTCGACGAGGACCTGCCCAAGATCGAGCACTACTTCCGCAGCCGCGAGCATCTCGCGCGGCATTTCGGTTTCATCGAGGTCGCGGCCGGCGGTCGCGCGCACGCGGTGCGGCTCAATCCGGCGCTGAAGGACGTCGGGATCGGCTTCGAGGCCCCGCGCGCGTCCTTGATGAGCTGCATCGACTGGGAGATCTTCGACGATCTGCTGATCGCGAACTACATGAAGACGACCTTGCACGGCGTCGACAGCCTGTATCCGGACTTCAGCCCCTACGTCTGCAAGTTCGCCGACAACGGCGGCGCGAAGTCGGAGCAGCAGCTCGCACGCTACTTTCATCACTATGTGATGCGCGATCCCATCGGCGTGCTGATGACGCGCTTCGCGACGCAGTCGGAACAGCTGTTCCGCCGCTTCGTGTCCGAAGACTCCGGTGCGTTCCGCACGGCGAAGAAGGCCTACTATCTGCTGGGACGCCGCGGCTAATCCATGCCGCCAGGGCCTTGCGGCCAGTGCCCGGAAGGAGCGGCGCGCAGCGCCGCGGAATCACGGAGTCGGCGGCACACGGTGCCGACAACGGCACCGATGCACTTCTTCAGTCGCGCACTTCCGCCGGATCCAGCCCGCTCTCCAGCCAGCGGCGCCAGCCTGCGACGCGGCGTCGGCCGGCGCGGGTCGCGGGCTGGCGCAGGACGGTGATCATCTTGCTGAGGACCAGCCGCGCGAGGCCGAGACGGGACGCGTGGTCGGCCGGATCGAATGGCGTGGCCAGCGCATCGACGAACGCGGCCTGCAGCGCATCCACGCGCCTGCCTTCGCTCAGCAGCGAGTCGCGCATGTCGTCGAGCTTGTGCCAGAAGCAGGCGACGTCGAAGGCCGGCAGGCCGGGGCCCGCGAAGGAATAGTCGAGCACGCACAGCGTGTCCCCGTCGACGAGCAGGTTGTGCGGCGAATAGTCGTTGTGACAGCGCACGACGGGCTGCGTCGCGAGCGCCGCGTCGACGAGGCGCATCAGCATCGATTTGAGATCCGCGGCGGCGGCGTCGTCGAGGCCGCTGTCCGGCAGCTGCGCGAGCGTCACCAGCCGATCGTCGTAGTAGGTGTCGAGCAGCGCGCGGGCATCGGCCGCACCATAGGGTGCGGGTAGGCGATGGAAGCGCGACAGCCAGGCCGCGGCGAGCGCGCAGCGGCTGCGCGCCGGCTCCAACGGGCCACCGAGGCGCCGGCAGGCCCGGCGCAGCAGCCCTTCGAGGCTCTCGCCCGCGGCCGCCCAGCTCGCATAACCCTGCACCGCTTCGACGAAGGCGGCCGGCGTCACCGTGCGCAACTGCGCGGTTTCGGGAAACGCGGCCTTGATCTCGCAGCTGATCCGGTATTCCTCGCGCAGCCGCGCGGCGAACAGCGCGTGGCGCGGGCCGCGCTCGGCCGGCAGCTTCACGAACAGCGCGCGGCGCGTGCCGGCGTGCTCGTAGTCGAGCCGCCACGAGCTGCCGGCGGCACCGCCGTAGAGCGCCGCGCCGAGCAGCCGCGCCGCGCCGTCGCCGAAGACTTCGCGGGCGACGAGCTCGGCGAGCGCGTCGATCTCGAGCGGACGGCCGTCGCGATCGACGATCACGGGCGGGCTTCGGGATCGCGCACGCCGTCGCCGCGGCGCGAGCGCTGGTAGAGCCCCTCGATCAGGCCGATGAAGTGGCACAGCACCATCTCGCGGTTGAAGGCCTCGTCCGGCGCGGCGGCGAGATGACCCGTCACGACGCGCCACGCGGCGCGCAGGGTCTGCGGGAAGACGAACAGCGGCACGCCCCAGGCGCGGCGGGCGCCGGCGAGGCCGCGGCTCAGCGCGATGTTCCGGCTGCTCTGGTAGCGCCAGCGGCGCAGGTAGCGCTTGGTGAGCCGGAAGGCCTCGACCTTGTGGTGCACGCGCGCGCTGCCGATGAACCAGGCCGACAGGCCGGCGGCGAGGATGCGTTCGAACAGCTCGCCGTCCTCGCCGCTCGCGAGCACCTTGCCGCTGCGGCCGCGCGTGACGTCGAACGGGCCCACGCGATCGAAGACCGCGCGCTTGACCGCCATGTTGGCGCCGAACGGCGCCTGGCTCGCGGACTCGATGCGATAGTCGTCGGTGCGCTCGGTGCGCACGGCGAGGAAGCCGTAGAAGCGCTCGGTCAGCCACGCGGGCGGCGTCACTTCGAAGATCGGCGCGATGTAGCCGCCGCAGGCGTCCGCGTCGTGGGCACGCATGCCCTCGACGATGCGCAGCAGCCAGTCCGGCTCCGGCAGCACGTCGTCGTCGGTGAACAGCAGCAGTGCGCCGCGCGCGGCTTCGATGCCCAGGTTGCGGGCATGCGAGAGTCCCTGCAGCGGTTGGAACAGATAGCGCAGGCGCGGGAAGTCCTGCGCCGCAGCCTCGACCACCGCGCGCGTGTCGTCCTTCGAGTTGTTGTCGACGACGATGATCTCCCAGCTCAGCGCCGGCGGCACCTCCAGCGCACGCAGCGCGCGCAGCGTATCGGCCAGCGAGCGTGCGCGATTGTAGGTGCAGACGACGACGCTGCAGTCCGGCGCGGCGGGCTCGTTCATGACGCGGGCTTCGTGAACCAGGTGACGCGCGGCGGCAGCCGGCAGTGCGCGAGCAGGCCCGCGGCGAGACTCGCGCGCAGCGCGCGCTCGTGACGCAGGCCGCGGTCCTTGACCTGATAGAGCCGGCCCTTGCCGGGCTGCGCGACGCCGAAGGCTTCGCCGGCCGCGAGCCGGCGCACGAGCTCCGCATAGGTGTCGGCGCTGTCGCGCACCGCGCGCCAGAACAGGCTCAGCTCGTCGTCGTCCGCTTGCACGGCCGGACACACGTGAGCGATCAGGGAGCCGGTATCGATGCCGGCGTTGATGTAGTGCAAGGTGCAGCCGACCTTGTCCGGCTCGCCGTTGTGCAGGGCCCAGAAGGTGCAATCGGCGCCGCGATACTCGGGCGACAGGCCGCCGTGCAGGTTCACGATCCCGAGCTCGCCCCCACGCAGCAGCTCGCCGCGGATCAGCGAGGTGCCGAACACGCA
>JBFWSI010000048.1:0-11570 GCA_050248455.1 Gammaproteobacteria bacterium
ACCGGCGTCGGCAGGCGATGGCTCTGTACGTAGCGGCGCAGATTGCGGATGCGCAGCGCGAGCGGCCCGTGGACCTCGCGCCAGTAGCGATGAAACTCCGCTTCCGGCATGCCGGCCTTGCGCGCGGCCAGCGCGATTCCCTTGATCATGGTGTGCACTCCCCTCGACGATGACGCGGACGCGGCGGCCCGCCCGCATGGCCCGTGCCGAGCCTACCGGATGTCGCGCCGGGCGGGCAGGGCTCATCGCGCCGCAACGCTGCGTCGGACGAATGGCCGTGGATCCAGGATTTCCCCCGCTCGGGGGAGAAATCCACCGCGTGCACGGCCGTCCGCGCGTGCATCATCGGGCGCGCGCCACCGGCGCTGCGTCGTCACCGAATCATCACGAGGGGAGCAGCCATGAAGTTCGGCATCATGTTCGATACGCACATCGACAAGTGGGATCTGATTCGTTACGCCGAGGAGCTCGGCTACGACGCGGCCTGGGTGCCGGATTCGCAGATGCTGTGGTCCGACTGCTACGCGACGCTCGCGCTCGCCGCGGTCAATACGCAGCGCATCCGGATCGGCACCGGCGTCGCGATCACGGGCACGCGCATCGCCCCCGTGACCGCACATTCGATTGCGAGCATCAACCGGCTCGCGCCGGGCCGCGTGTTCCTCGGCATCGGCACCGGTCACACCGCGATGCGCGTGATGGGCCAGGATCCGATGCCGCTGCGCGAATTCCGCGAGTACCTGCGCGTCGTGCGCGAGCTGCTCGCCGGCCGGGCCGTCGATTACACCTACGCCGGCCACACGCGCAACATCGCTTTCCTGCATCGCGATCGGCACTACATCGATCTCGAGCATCGGATCCCGATCTACGTCGCGGCCAACGGCCCGCTCGCGCTGAAGGCGACGGGTGAATTCGGCGACGGCTGGATGACGATCACCACCGATCCGGACATGGTGCGCGATGCGCTGGCGCTGGTGCGCCAAGGCGCCGACAAGGCGGGGCGCAAGCTGCCCGCCGATTTCTACAACGCCTGCGTGACCTCGGCCTGCGTGCTGCGCGCCGGCGACAAGCTGACCGACGATCGCGTGATCGACGAGACGGGCTCGATGGTCACCTGCGTGCTCCATTTCGCGTGGGAGGTGTGGAAGCAGCACGGCGAGAAGGACGAGCTGATCCCGCCCTTCTTCGCCGACGTCTGGGAACGCTACTGCGAGCGTGTCGCCCATTACAGCCTGCCGGAGAACGCGCGCTTCCGGCAGATCCACGACGGTCACTGCACCTTCCTCCAGCCCGAGGAGCGCTGCTTCGTCACCCCCGACGCGATCCGCGCGAGCTGCATCGTCGGCTCGCCGTCCGAGATCCGCGAGCGCATCGAGGCGCTCGCCGCTGCCGGCATCGACGAGGTGACCCTGCTGCCGCCGGCCGACCACCAGCGCAAGGTCTATCGCGACCTCGCGGAAACGGTGATGCCGTCGTTCCGTTGAAGCGCGTGCGATTGCCCGGCATGCGTAGCCCGGGTGGAGCGCGCAGCGCGGAACCCGGGATCGGGGCTCAATCGCGGGAAGAATCCCGGGTTCCGCCGCGCTGCACCCGGGCTACGCGGCTTACGCCGCCGCAGATCGCGGCGGCGTAAGCTCCTTCTGCTCCCGCACCGGCACGAGCAGCGCGGTGCCGAGCAGCAGGACACCGGACAGCAGGGTCCAGGCCCAGGGCCAGGAGTGCGTGGTGTCGACGAACCAGCCGAAGAGCGGCGGCAGCAGGATGATGCCGGGATACATGATCGTCATGCCGAGGCCGACCGTGCGTCCCTGCTGCGTGCTGCCCGAAGTCTCGACCAGCAGCGACACCCAGCAGCCGTGCCAGCCGAGCGTGTTGAACGCATAGGCCGCGACGAGCACGTACAGCAGCCAGTGCGGCGTCGGCATCGGCAGCCAGCCCAGCGCCAGCGCGCCGATCGCGGCGAACGAATTCGCCAGCAGCAGCGCCGGCTTGCGCCGGTGCTGGAACAGGCGATCGCTCCACACGCCCCACAGGATGCGACCGGCGGCGCCCGCGATCTGCGCGAGCACGAGCAGCGTGGCGGATATCGCCACCGGGATGCCCTGCGTTTCCTTCAGGTACAGCGCGAGGTAGGTGATCAGCGTGAACTGGCCTAGCGTCAGCACCGCGCCTGCGAGCCCGAGCAGCAGCAGATCGCGCGTCAGGCGATCGCGCAGCCGCATGGCGCTGCGTGCGGGCTTGGCGAGCACCGGCATCTCGTTCTCCGGCGGATTGCGATAGGCCCAGGCGCACAGCGCGGCGGTTACGAAGCAGCCGATGCCGCCCGCGGCCACCGCCGTGCGCCAGCCGGCCGCGAGCGCGATCGCGGGCAGCAGTGCCGCCGCGAGCGCGCCGCCGAGGGGAATGCCGGTCTGGCGGATGCCCATCGCCGTGCCGCGCTGGTGCAGCGGGAACCAACCCATCACGGCCTTGCTGCCGGCCGGCGTCGGGAAGGCGCCGCCGATGCCCGCGCCGAACATCACCGCAAGCGCGGTGAGAAAGCCATCGGTCGCCAGCATCGCGAAGCAGAAGCAGCCGACGACCAGATTGCCGCCGACGAGCGCGACGCGCTCGCCCTTCACGTCGACGATCCAGCCGGCGGCGAACATCGCGATCAGCGAGCCGCACATCAGCGCCGAGTTGAACAGGCCGACCTGCCCGCGCGTGAGACCGAGATCCGCCTGCAGGAAGGGCGCGAGCGTCGGCACGCCCTGGATGATGATCGACACCGCGACCTGCGCACTCATCGCGAGCAGCAGCATGCGCCAGTGCGCGTGCGCGACGGTCATGGGATTCGGGACGAACGGTCGATGCGCGCCGGCCGGCGCGGGCGCGCGGCGCGCCCCGTCACAACTGTTCCGCGCGCCAGTGCGTCGGCGCGACGCGCACCCACACGTCGCCGCGCACGCCGTCCGCGCCGCCGAAGCCGGCGAGATAGGTGTCGACCGCGTCGGCGCCGAGGTAGCGCGCGATCAGCGGTCGCAGCTCACGCTCGACGTCGATCGCTGCGATCCCCGTCACCGGCCCTTCGACGCTGACATAGCGATAAGGCTTGCTCGTGTCCTGCACGCAGAGCGTCAACCGTCCCTCGCGCCGCAGCTGCCGCACCTTCAGCGACGCGCCGTCCATCCACAGGCCGATCTCGCCGCCCGGCGCATAGGCGTACCAGACCGGCACCGCGAGCGGCCCGCGACCCTGCGCCGCGATCGCCACGACGGCGACGCGCACCTCGGCGAGAAAGGCTTCGCGCTCGGCGGTCGAGAATACGTGCGGCACGGCTGGGTCCTGTGTGAAATGGAGACGATCGGAGTCGTAGCCCGGGTGCAGCGTAGCGAAACCCGGGGCCTTTGCAATCTCGCGCGCCGTGGAAGATCCGGATTGCGTCGGTTACGGTGGCTACGTAGCAGCGAGGCGGGCGCTGCGTTCGGCCAGCAGCTCGCGCAGGATCGAGCGATGGCAGTAGGTCTCGGCCTCGCAGTAGCAGCCGACCGAAAAGTTCGTGGTATGCGAGAGCGCAGCGAGCAGCTCGAGGAGCTGGGCGGCGGCCGGGGCTTTCATCTCGGTGCGATAGCCGCGCGCGAAGGCGGGCCAGGCCTGCGACACGTCGCCACCGCCGCCGCTGGCGCGGAGCAGATCCTGGCTCGGCGCGAGGGTCGGCAGCCAGAGATCGTAGAAGTCGCGCTTGGCGAACTCCGCTTTCGGCACGCCGCGCGGCGGGTGACGCACGGTCCCCAGACGCAGTCCCTCGCCGCGACGGCGCGGGCTGCCCAAACGCACGATGCGAACGCTCATCACTCCACCTCCGCTCCGCCGGCATCATTCTGTCGCAAGCGGCGACGTGCGGCATCCCTGCCCGTGAAGTCGCCGCCGCGGCGTCGAGATCCGCTAAGATTCGCGGATGATACGTCGAACTTTCCGCTGCGCGGCCCTGGTCTGCGGCCTCGTCGCGCTGCTCTTCCCCTCGCTCGTCTCCGCACATGCGGTCGTCGTCGCGTCGACGCCCCCCGATCGCGCCGTGCTGACGCGCGTGCCGCCGCAGATCGAGCTGCGTTTCAATGCCAAGCTCGAGAAGAAACTGGTGCACGTGAAGCTCGATCGCGCCGACGGCGCGACGCAGACGCTGACCGACGTCGCGCCCGAGCCGGCGCGCATCCGCGCGACGCTGCCGCAGGATCTGCCCGAAGGCGCCTACACGCTGCATTACAAGGTGCTCGCGACGGACGGGCATGCGACCCAGGGCGTACTGCGTTTCACGCTGCAGGGCCTGCCCTGAACTCCGCTCCTTTCTCCGCACGCGCGCCCGAGTCATGGTCCAGCTTGCCGGTTATCTGAACGTACTGCTGCACGCGCTGGCGCTGGTCGGGCTCGCCGCGAGCATGGGCGGCGTCGTGTTCGTGCTTGGCGTGCTGCGTCCCGCCGTCGGCGCGACGGCGACGTCCTACGAACTACGCGTGCTGCGCGTCGCGCAGTGGGCGGCCCTGCTCGCGGTCGGCGCCTTCGCCGGCGTGCTGCTCCTCGGGCCGTGGGCGCTCGCGGGGGACGACGGCAGCTGGCCGTTCCGCGCCTACCTCGACACGAGCTTCGCGCATGCGAGCCTGCTCCGGCTCGCGCTGCTGATCGGTTTCGCCGGCCTGCTCGCGTGGCTGCGCGGCCGTCCCGCCAGCGCGTCGCGCTGGCGGCTCACGCTGGCGTGGATGATCGCGACCGTCGTCAGCGGCGCGTGGGCCGTCCATGCGGTCAGCCGGCTCGAGCACGTCGTGCCGCTGATGGTGACGACGATCCTCCACCAGCTCGCGGCCGTCGTGTGGCTGGGCGGCGTGATCGGCCTCCTGCTCTGTGCCGAGGCCCGTCGCGCGGCGGATCCGACGCTGTGGCCGCGCCTGCTCGCGCGCTTCTCGCCGATCGGCCTCGCCTGCGTGCTGACGCTGGTCGGCGCCGGGCTCTACATCGCCGCGCACTACGTCGGCGACTGGGCCTCTGTCATCGGCACCAACTACGGCATCATGGTGATCGCGAAATGGCTGCTGCTGGCGATGGCGCTGTCGCTCGCCGTGCTGAACTTCGTGCACACCCGCCACTGGCGCCGACACGGCGATGCGCGCGGCGCGCTGACCCGGGTACCGGTCTATGTCGAGGCCGAGATGTGCGCGCTGCTCGCGATCGTGCTGCTCGGCGCAAGCCTCGCCGCGACTCCGCCGGCCGCCGATCTCGCGAGCGAGCGCGCGAGCTTCGCCGAGGTCGTCGACACGCTGGCGGCGAAGATGCCGCAGCTCAGGCCGCCGGACTATGCGGCGCTGATGGCCGATTACTCCTCGCCGCTCGACTTCTTCAATCCGTCGACGGCGACCGAGCGCATCCAGAGCAATTTCAATCACAACATGTCCGGCGCCTTCGTGCTGCTGATCGGCGTGCTCGCGATTCTGCACAGGCTGAGGCTCGCGCACTGGGCGCGTCACTGGCCGCTGGTGTTCCTGCCGTTTGCACTGTTCCTGCTCGTCATCGCGCAGCCCACCGGCTGGCCGCTGGGGCCCGAAGGCTTCTTCGAGCAGATGCGCAGTCCCTCGGTGGTCCAGCATCGGCTCGCGACCCTGCTGCCGCTCGTGATCGGCGTGATGGAATGGCGCGTGCAGGTCGGCACGCTGGCCGCGACGCGCTGGCGCTATACCTTTCCCGTGCTGTGCTTCCTCGGTGGCGCCGTGATGCTGACGCACACGCATACCGCGCTGGGCACCAAGCAGGAGTTCCTGATCGAGGTGTCGCACGCGGGCATCGCCGTGTTCGCGATCCTCGCCGGCATCGGCCGCTGGCTGGAGCTGCGCCTGCCGCCGCCGCCGCCGCGCATCACGGGCGTGCTGTGGACGGGCAGTCTCGTGATGATCGGCCTCCTGCTGCTGTTCTATCGCGAATGAGCGCGGCGGCGCGCGCCATCGCGCATTCGCTGCTCGTCGCGGCGGCGCTGCTCGCGGCCTGTACGCATGCGCCGTCCGAGGCACCCGTGCAGCCGGGCGAACCCGCCGCGCACGCGCTCTACGCGGCCCCGGCCGGCGAGGTGCGCTTCGAGACTCGCGGCCGGCTGCGCCCGCAGTACCGGGCCGCGGGCATCGCCGGCGAGCCCTTGCCCTACGAGCATGCCGTCGAGTCCTCGCTGATCCTCTGCGCCGCGCTCGGCCCGCTGTTCGGTCCCTGCGCCGGCGTGCTGCTCGGCGGCGCCGCGGTCGCCGGGGTCACCGAGAGCGCCGTGACGGCCCTGTCGCAGCCCGGCAGTGCGGCGGCCGACGAAGCGGAGCTGCGCCAGGCCTTCGCCCCCGATCCGACCTACGCAAGCGCACTGGGACGACGCATCGTCGAGGAGGCGCTCGCGCGCCTCGCCGCGGCGGGCGATGCCGCCGTGCAGGTCGAGGCGCCGGCCCCGGGCGGCTGCACGCTCGCCGCCGAGTTGCACCCGCGCGCCGTGACTGCCGTCGACGTCGTGCGTCTCGAGCTCGAGCTCGAACCGGGCTTCCAGTATCGGCTCGTCCTCGTGCTCCGCGCGCGCAGCGGCCGCTGCGGCGAGGGTGGCGACGTGCCCGAGCGTCGCTATGCCTACCGCGGCCGCCCTGTACCGATAGCCCGCGATCCCGCCGCCGCCCGCGCGCGCTTCGAAGCCGAGATCGCGCAGGCCGTCGCCGCCCTCGGCGGCGATCTCGCCGCGCACGTGAGCGGCCGGCCGCGGGGGTAGCGGGTATTCTTCGTAGCCCGGGTGCAGCGCGCAGCGCGGAACCCGGGATCGGAGGCGCAGACACAACGAAGATCCCGGGTTTCGCCGCGCTACACCCGGGCTACAAGATTGCGCGGCATGGCCGATAGAGAATGGGGTCCAGGGAGGGCCGGGACATGGCCGAAATCGTCTACACGCCCTTGCACATCGACGTCGCGCGCTACGCGTCCGACGACTTCAATCCGTTCCACGACAAGCACAAGTGGCGCGACATCGCCGGCAACCCCTTCGGCGGCCCGATCGCGCTCGGCTTCCAGCTCGGCGCGTTCATCGTCGAGGCGGTGCGCGATGCGTGGCGACGCGCGGACCTGGTGCAGGAGCATCACCGCTACAGCACCGTGCAGCTGCGCTTCGTCGACGCGGTGCGCGCCGGCGATCCGATCGCCGTGGAAGTGAAGCGCGCGCTTCCCGACGCCGACGGCGGTGTCGCGAGCCGCTTCGTGCTGAGGCGCAACGGACGCGCCGCCGTGCTCGGCAGCCTGCGCAGCGGAGCGCGAGCGCCGTGCGAAGAAGACGCCGCGGACGATCTCCGCCTCGCATTGGCGCTGGACGCCCTGCCCGATCGACACGTCGTGCCCGGCGGAGCGTGGTTCCTGAAACGCAAGTTCATGCTGACCTCGAACGCGAAGAACTTCCTGTCCGCCGCCGGCATCGACGCCTTTCGCTATTTCGACGAGCTCGCGGATCGCGTGCTGTTTCCTGAGCTCTACCCGGCGAGTCTGATCTCCAGCGCGCTGCTGGAGCGCGGCATTCATCGCCAGCACGATTTCGTGCGCGAGCCGATGGTCTATGCCCAGCATCTGATCACCACCGATCGCGAGGTGCTCGCGCGCCTGCGCAGCAACGATCGGCTGAATCTCGTCGTCAGCGAGGAGCCCGCCGGCCAGCCGCGCACCGTGCATCGCTGCCGCGCCTACACCGCGCGCGGCGAACGACTCTTCAGCGCCGAGATCGTGCTCGTGACCCTGGCGAGCCTGGCGCAGGCAGCGGTCGTCCACGAAGCGTGATTGGAACTTGTGCCAGTTCGGGCTGGTTAATCTAGCCACGGAGAACACGGAGGGCACGGAGACAGAGATGTATTGATTCCGCGGTGCGGATATGCCGGTGCCAATCGAGGCGTCGACGAACCAGCGGCTGCCCACCAATCCCCTTCTTCCTCCGTGCCCTCCGTGTTCTCCGTGGCTATATAGATGAGCGCAAATACACTCCACTGTGCGTTCATTTACCGTCATTCCCGCGCAAGCGGGAATCCACGCCTGATGACAACGTTCCGTCGGGCGATTCTTCTTTTTTCTGCGCTGGACGCCGGGGGAGTGCGTGGATTCCCGCTTGCGCGGGAATGACGTAGAAGGTTCCTACACGGGCACACGCTATCGAACGGCCAGTGGAGCGTATTTGCGCTCTGCTATTTAGATCAATCGGCGTTCGAAAAAAAGCGCGGTCACAAATAAAGAAGGCCGCATCGCTGCGGCCTTCAGTGAGATTGAATATCTTCAACCTCCGGAATCGGTCACTTCCGTGAACCCCCGTCCTACCGCGGTGCCTCCACCGTGGTCGTGACGGGATCCAAAGGCTGCGTCGATACCACGTTAATCTCACTAGACATTGGATCACCTCCTTTCGTTACGAGCGGAGTGCGCAGTATCCGATGTCCGGGCGCGCGATGGAATGGTCTCGCGCACGATCTCGTGGAGCTTTGCGTCGGACGTCGCCGCACTCAGCGCTCGCGCGGCTCCTCGCGGATCACCTCGCCTTCGATGATCGTGACGCCGCGCGCCTCGCCGCGCTGCGCGGCCTCCATCTGTGCGCGCAGATCGCGACGCAGTACGCGCGTCTTCCACATCAGCCAGGCCCAGGCGAGAGCGCCGACGACGAGCGCGCCGGCCAGCACGAAGACGGACACCGTGAAGGCCAGCACGAGGATGCCGACGGCCGCGACGCTCGCCAGCACACGGCCGAGCAGCGACGGCGGGCGGGCCTTGCCGGCCAGAAAGAGAAAAGGATCGGGTCGATGACGCATCGGTTTGTTCGTCGCCCTCCACGGCGCGGATGAAAGCATGTACATGGGGGCCGCTGCGCGGTTCTCAAGCCTCACGTCGGCAGCGGACTCGGGACGCCGTCGGCGCGTCCCGTCGCGCTGCATTCGACGCGCGAACGAGCGCCCCGTTCCGCATCGATGGGCAGATTTTTCCTGCCCGACCCATCGCTTCGGCGCTTCAGCGGCGTCGCGCGCTATAGATGGCCGACTCGAACTCGACGAAGCCGGGATAGGAACCGATGTCCATGAACGGCAGCACCTGCGATCCCCACATGCCGCCGATGCCGTTCTTGCGATCGATCCAGTAGTAGCAGTTCGCGAGCCCGGCCCAGTGCAGGCTGCCGGCCGGGCGGCCGGTCGGCGCGTCCTCGTCGATGACCTGGAAGGTATAGGCCCAGGACTTCGGCAGGCCGGGAAAGAAGTCGCCGCTGTTCGCGAGCGGCGGGATCGCCGATTCCCACGCGCTGCATTTCAAATCGCCGAGCCCGTTCTGCGCCATCGCGGCGACCGTCCGCGCTTCGAGCACGCGGCCATGCGGACCCTCGCCCTCGTTCAAAATCATGCGGATGAACTTCATGTACTCGCCGATCGTCGCGTACAGCCCGTGACCCCCCATGTCCATCAGCGGCGGCTGCGGCAGCACCAGATCGGGGACCGGCGCGAGCTGGCCGTCCGGCGCGCGCTGGTGGATCACCGCGAGGCGCGCGCGCATCGACGGGCTCATCTCGAAGCCGATGTCCTGCATGCCGAGTGGCGCGAAAATACGTTCGCGGAAGACCGCGCCCAGCGGCTTGCCGCGTACCGCTTCGACGACCTTGCCGAGCCAGTCGATGTTCGGCCCGTAGGCCCAGCCCTCGCCCGGATCGAAGATCATCACGCTTTTGATCGCGTCGAAGCAGCTCGCGAAGATCGACGGCACGCCGGCCGCCGCGCGATAGCGCGCCTCGTCGGGACTGAAGAACTCGTAGACGAGCCCCGCCGTGTGCAGCATCAGATGGCGCAGCGTGACGTCGCGCTTCGGCGCGCGCAGCTGCGGCTTGCCGGCGGCATCGAAACCCGTGAGCACGCGGCATTCGCCGATTTCCGGCACGTACTTGCGCACCGGATCGTCGAGGGCGACGAGCCCTTCCTCGACGAGCTGCATGATCGCGACGCCCGTCACGGCCTTCGTGCACGACGCGAGCAGCATCACGCTGTCGGTCGTCATCGGCGCGTCCTGGCCGAGCTGTCGCCGGCCTGCGGCTCCCTCGTAGAAGTTGCCGCCGCGATCGCAGGCCATCGCGACGACCCCCGGTGCGCCGCCGGCATTGCCCGTCGTGTAGTGCAGGATCCTGTCGAGCGTGGTCTTCAATGTTGCGGACATCGTCGCTGGCTCCCGGTTGGCAGACTTACGAGCTGACGGGAGTGTAAGGGATTTTGCCGGGGCGCACCTCGGCCGTCCCGTTCACGCGCGCGACGTCCTGTATTCGTCAAAAATGGTGACAGACGTCCTGTCGATGCCATTCGTCGGCAGACGTCCGACCGTTCGGTGGGCACCATGCAGGCCGTCGCGCCTCTGCGAGGCAATCTGGCCTGACCGATGATGCCCATCCGATGTCGACTGCCCGTGCTCGCCCTCACGCTGCTCCATGCGGCATCGGTTTTCGCCGCCGATGACGCGCGGGGCGCCGCCGAGTACGAGCGTGCGCTCGAACTGCTGCAAAAACGGGACTCCCAGGGAGCGCTGATCGAGCTCAAGAATGCCGTGCAAGCAGCCCCGGGCTACCTGCCCGCATGGCTCGAGCTGGGCCGGATCTATCTCGATTTCGGCTATGGACAATTGGCCGAAGGTGCATACGAACGTGCGAGCGAACTGGGCGCCGATGCATCGCTGACACTGCTGCCACGCGCACGCAGCTATCTCATCCAGGGCAAGCTCGACGAGCTGCTCGCACTCACGCCGAGCGGCGAGTCGACGCCCGCGGATCAGGCGGCCCTGCTCGTCTTGCAGGGGAATGCGCAGCTGGAAAGCGGCGAGCCGGAAGAAGCTCTGCAACGATTCAAGCGAGCGGAACGGCTGGCACCCCGCTCGGCAGCAGCGCTGTGGGGGACCTCCATGGCGAGACTGCGGCAGGGCGATGTCCGCGAGGCGCTTCTCTATGCAGACAGCGCCGCGGCGCTGGCGCCGGAACAGGCCGAGACCTGGTTCGTCCGCGCCGAAGTCCAGCGACAGGCGGGCGAGGTGGATGCGGCACTCGCCGACTTCTCGCGCGCCATCGAGCTCCAGCCAGAGCACATGCCGGCGCGACTCGGCCGGGCCGCCCTGCTGATGGACGCGGGCAAGCTCGACGAGGCGGCAGCCGATCTGGCCGATGTGCGGCGGGCGCAGCCCGATGACCTGCAGGCGATGCATCTGTACGCGCTGTTGCTTGCCGCGCAAGGCAAGCACGTCGAGTCCGAGCAGGTGCTCGACGATGCCCGCAAACGCCTCAAGCAGCTGCCCGAACGAGTTATCGCCGGAAACCTGCCGAGCCTCATGCTGAGCGCCACCATCGCGCTGAAGGACGATCAGCCGGCCACGGCGATAGCGCATCTCGAGCGCTATCTCGCGCGTGTCCCGAATCATCTCGGCGCGAACAAACTGCTGGCCGCGGCCTATCTGCGCGACGCACAGGCAGGCGCCGCGCGCGCGCTGATCGAGCCGCTGGTATCGGCGCATCCCGACGACGCGGGGCTGGTGTGGCTGCTGGGCACCGC
>JBFWSI010000049.1:0-11558 GCA_050248455.1 Gammaproteobacteria bacterium
TCGCCCACTACAAGATTCCGCACTACGTGCGTTTCGTCGACGCCTTCCCGATGACGGTGACGGGCAAGATCCAGAAATTCATGATGCGCGACGCGATGGTCGAGGAGCTCGGCATCGCCGTGCAGAAAACGGCCTGAGCGGTGATCTCTGCCCGGCTTTCGTGCGGCGTCTCAGGCGGGCACCGCACTTGCCCCGGCCGGCGTCCACATCTCGTCGAGGTCGCGGAACGGCCACTTCTCGCGTGACTCCCAGCCGACGATGCGATCGGCGACGTTCGGCTTCGACAGATCGAGCAGCTTGATGTGCATGCGCTCGCGACGGCGCGTGCAGTAGAACGTCTTCACCGTCGGCTTCAGCAGCGCGTCGGGTCGCGTCTCGCAGACGACGGCGAGCAGCCCCGATTCGAGCCGTACCAGCGAGCCCAGCGGGTAGATGCCGACCGATTTCACGAAGGCCTGGAACACCGCGTTGTCGAAATGGCCGGGCGCCCATTCGGTCATCTTGCGCAGGGCCTCGGCCGGATCCCAGCCGGCCTTGTAGGGGCGGTTCGAGGTGATCGCGTCGTAGACGTCGCACACCGCGCCCATCTTCGAGAACAGCGTGATCTTCTCTTCCTTCAGCCTGTGCGGGTAACCCGAGCCGTCGACCTTCTCGTGATGGTGAAGGGCGACGTCGAGCGGGATCGGACCGACGCCGCCGGCTTCGAGCAGCATCTGGTGCCCGGCCGACGGGTGATTCTTGACGATGGTGAATTCCTCGTCGGTGAGCTTGCCGGGCTTGTTCAGGATCGCGAGCGGAATGCGCGCCTTGCCGAGATCGTGCACGAGGCCGGCCATGCCGGCTTCGCGCGACACGTCCTCGTCGAGGCCCAGCCGCTTCGCGAGCGAGACCATCAGGCCGCACACCGCGACGGAGTGCATGTAGGTGTAATCGTCCTGGTTCTTCAGGCGGGCGAGGCTGATCAGGGCGCCGGGGTGGCGCAGGACGGAGGCCGTGATGTCCTCGACTAGCGGCGCCAGCCCTTCGGTCTGGATCGACTGGCCCATGCGCGCTTCCTTGAACATCGACACCACGGCCTTCCTGGCCTTGGAGCAGATCATGCGCGCGCGTTTCAACTCCTCGGCCGCCGTCGCGGCGACGATCACCGGCGTCGCGGCCTGCGTGACCTGGATCAACGATGCCTCGGTCTTGGCCTCGGCTTCCTCCTTGGTCTCGCTCTCGCCGCTCTCGATGTCCAGCCCCTTGCTGGTATCGATCCAGCACTGCTTGATGCCGCTCGCATGGATGCGCGCCAGATCGGCCGGATCCTGCAGCAGAAACTTGGTATTCCAGAACGGATGATCCATCCACGAGCCGCACAGTTCCTTCAGGAACATGCCCAGCCGCAGCTGTTCGACGTCGATTTTTTTCAGCACGAAGCGAGTCCCAGAAGCCCCTAATCGCCACGATCCGCAGGTGTTCGATACCCTGCTCAATCAACGGTAGTAGCGGCCGTGCGCCGGGTGCCTTGAATCGATGGAAACGGTTCAGGGCGCCGTCAGGCGCTCGAGTCGGGCGAGATAGGCGAGCGCATGCGACGGCTCGTCGCCGCACATTTCGGCCGAAGCTTCGAGGCCGGCACAGCAGGCCGGGCGCGCGGGATCGTGATAGATGGCGCAGCGTCGATCGGGCGCGAGGTGCGGGCAAGGCATGCCGGCAGGCTTGCCCTGCGGCAGGCCCGGCAAGGGACTCGAAATCGACAGCGCGATGCAACAGGCACCGCAGTGCGGACGGCAGTTCACGGCGCGGACCGGGGCCACCGGTGCCGGATCGCGGCACCGGTGGACGGCGGGAGCGAGCTCAGCGCTTCGATGCGCTCCACTGCGCGAAGCTCTGGCCGCTGGCGGCCAGTTTCGCGAGCAGCGGCGCCGGCTTCCAGTACAGATCGCCGTAGCGCTTGCGGTACTTCTCCATCGCGGCCACGACCTTGTCGAGGCCGACCGCATCGGCATACTGCATCGGGCCGCCGCGGTAGCGCGGCATGCCGTAGCCGTGGCAGAAGACGATGTCGATGTCGCTCGAGCGATAGGCGATGCCCTCCTCGAGGATCAGCGCGCCTTCGTTGATCATCGAGTACAGCAGGCGCTCGATGATTTCCTCGTCGGAGATCTCGATCTGCGGTACGTTCAGGCGCGCGGCCTCGACCTTCGTCAGCGCGGCGACCTCGGGGTCCGGCACGGCGTTGCGGCCCTCGTACTTGTAGATGCCGGCCCCGGTCTTCTGGCCGTAGCGGCCCTTCTCGACCAGCACGTCGATCATGCGGCAGTAAGCGGGATCGTCCGGCTTTTCCTTCCACTCCTTGTTGACCTTGTTGAGCACGTCGAGGCCGGAGAGATCGGACACGCCGTGCGGGCCCATCGCCATGCCCCAGTCGTAGGCGACGCGGTCGATGCGCTCCGGCGCGACGCCTTCGAGCATCATGCGCTGGGCTTCACGCACGTAGGGGAAGAACATGCGGTTGCCGACGAAGCCGAAGCAGACGCGCACCAGCACGCCCATCTTGCGGATGGTCTTCGCCATCGCCATCGAGGTCGCGATCACGTCGTTCGCGGTCTTCGCGCCGCGCACGATCTCGAGCAGGCTCATCACGTTCGCCGGCGCGAAGAAGTGCAGGCCGATGACGTCCTGCGGGCGGCTCGTGCAGGCCGCGATGGCGTCGATGTCGAGGGTTGAGGTATTGCTGGCGAGGATCGCGCCGGGCTTGCAGACCTTGTCCAGGGTGCCGAACACTTCCTTCTTGATCGACATGGTCTCGAACACGGCCTCGATCACGAGATCGCAGTCCTTGATGTCCTCGTAGTTCAGGGTCGGCGTGATCAGCGCCATGCACTGATCCATCTTCTCCTGCGTCAGCTTGCCCTTCTTGACCGGGCCCTCGTAGTTGCCGCGGATGATCGCCATGCCGCGATCGAGCGCTTCCTGGTTGATTTCCTTCAGCATGACCGGAATGCCGACGTTCACGAAGTTCATCGCGATGCCGCCGCCCATCGTGCCGCCGCCGATGACCGCCACCTTCTTGATCGGGCGCAGCGGCGTATCCTTCGGCACGTCGGGGATCTTGGCGACCTCGCGCTCGGCGAAGAAGAGATGCCGCTGCGCCTTGGAGTGCGTGGACGTCATGCAGGTCATGAACAGCTCGTTCTCGCGCGCGACGGCCTGCTCGTAGGGCATCGACACCGCGGCCTCGACGCACTTCACGATCTGCTCCGGGGCGAAGAAGCCGCGCGTTTCGCGCGCGATGCCCTTGCGATAGTCGGCGAAGAAGTCGGCCGGCAGGCCGGACGCGTCGACCTTGATGTCGCGCACGCGGCGCGGGCCCTTGCCGTCGGCGAGCAGCTTCTCGGCAAAGGCGATCGCGCCGGCCTGGAGATCGCCGTCGACGATGTGATCGATCGCGCCGAGCTCCAGCGCCTTCTTCGCCGGCAGCGGGCGCCCGGAAATCATCGCGTCCAGGGCGTTCTTGACGCCGATCAGCCGCGGCAGGCGCTGCGTGCCGGTGGCACCGGGCAGGAGGCCCAGGCTCACTTCGGGGAGGCCGATCTGGGCGCTGGCGACGGCGACGCGGTAATGGCAGCCCATCGCGGTCTCGAGGCCACCGCCCAGCGCGGTGCCGTGGATCGCGGCGACGACGGGCTTCGCGCAGTCCTCGATCTGGTGGATGACCTTCGGCAGCCAGGGTTCTTCGATCGGCTTGTCGAATTCGGTGATGTCGGCGCCGGCGATGAAGGTGCGGCCGGCGCAGATCAGCACCGCGGCCGCGGCGTCGCCGTCGGCGGCGAACTGCGTGAAGGCTTTCGCGAGGCCTGCACGAACGGGCAGCGACAGCGCGTTGACCGGAGGATTGTCGACCGTGATGAGGGCAATGCGGCCCTCGCGTCGATAGGAAACGACTTCAGCCATGTTTAGCGGATCCCTGATTGTTATGGGTGGGGGCCCCCGCCGCACGCACTGCGGTCGCGCGGCGTCCGGCAGCGGCCGACGGCGCGGGAAGATACGAGTCTGGCGGGGTCGTTCGGAAAGCCGGAGTATACCGATCGGCTCTTCGGCTGGGCTAGGTCGTCGCCGAGTCCCAGCGCACGCGTGTACCGTCCCTGGTGCGGGCTTGCCGAAGCGCCCTCGCAATCGCTACAGTTAACGTCAACGTCATTTACGGCGAGATGGTCATGGACGCGCAGTATTCGATTTCACAGCTGTCGCGCGAGTTCGCGATCACCCCGCGCACGCTGCGCTTCTACGAGACGCACGGCATTCTTTCTCCGCAAAGACAAGGTACTACGCGCATTTATTCGGAGCGGGACCGCGTGCGACTGACGCTTGCCCTGCGCGGGCGGCGGGTCGGCTTGTCGCTGGAAGAAATCCGCCAAATCATCGACATGTACAATCCGACCCAGCCCGACGACCCGCGGCAGACGGTGCTCCTGCTCGAGAAATTGCGCGAGCATAGACGAGAACTAATTAATAGAATCAATGATATAAATGAGACTTTGAAGGCGATGGATGAGATCGAGGCCAGGACCATGGCGGCGCTGAATCGCCGCGACGGTCCGAAGACCAATCAGCTCGCTCTCGAGCTTGGTTGATAGTTTTGACGTTGACGTCAAGATAAATTGCCGTTGACGTCATATTCCACGGCCGCTCCTGAAGAACCGGCGTCCCTCCGGCGCCCTCACTGGAACCTGCAATGAACGAACTGAAGACTCGCATCGACCGTCGCAGCGAGGCCTTTGCCGCGAACGAGCGTGCGATGACCGAGCTTGTGGTCGATCTGCGCGCGCAGACCGGCGTCGCCACCACCGGCGGCGGCGCCGCTGCCCGCGACAAGCACCTGAAGCGCGGCAAGCTGCTGCCGCGCCAGCGCATCGATCGGCTGCTCGACCCGGGCAGCCCCTTCCTCGAGCTCTCGCCGCTCGCGGCGACCGGCATGTACGGAGACGAGGTGCCCGCCGGCGGCGTCATCACCGGCATCGGCGCGATCAGCGGCACGGAGTGCGTGATCGTCTGCAACGACGCGACCGTCAAGGGCGGCACCTATTACCCGATGACGGTCAAGAAGCACCTGCGAGCCCAGGAAATCGCGCGCGAGAACCGGCTCCCCTGCGTCTATCTCGTCGATTCCGGCGGCGCTTTCCTGCCGCGTCAGGACGAGGTGTTCCCGGATCGCGAGCACTTCGGCCGGATCTTCTACAACCAGGCGACGATGTCAGGCCTCGGCATCCCGCAGCTCGCGGTCGTCATGGGCTCGTGCACGGCCGGCGGCGCCTACGTGCCGGCGATGTCCGACGAGTCCGTGATCGTGCGCAGGCAGGGCACGATCTTCCTCGGCGGCCCGCCGCTGGTGAAGGCAGCGACGGGTGAGGTCGTGAGCGCCGAGGATCTCGGCGGCGCCGACGTGCACTCGCGGCGCTCGGGCGTCACCGATCACTACGCGCGCAACGACGCGCATGCGCTCGCCATCGCGCGCCGGCTGGTCGCGAACCTGAACTGGCGCAAGCTCGGCGAGCTCACGCGCGAAGCCGTCGAGGAGCCGCTGTATCCGGCGCGCGATCTGTACGGCATCGTGCCGACCGATCTGCGCAAGCCCTACGACGTGCGCGAGGTCATTGCGCGCCTCGTCGACGGCAGCCGCTTCGACGAGTTCAAGGAGCTCTACGGCGCGACGCTGGTCACCGGCTTCGCGCGGCTCTATGGCCATCCCGTCGGCATCGTCGCCAACAACGGCATCCTGTTCTCGGAGTCCGCGCTGAAGGGCGCGCACTTCATCGAGCTGTGCTGCCAGCGTGGCATCCCGCTGTTGTTCCTGCAGAACATCACGGGCTTCATGGTCGGCTCGAAGTACGAGGCCGGCGGCATCGCGAAGGACGGCGCGAAGCTCGTCACCGCCGTAGCCTCGGCGCGCGTGCCGAAGTTCACGGTGATCATCGGCGGCAGCTTCGGCGCCGGCAATTACGGCATGTGCGGCCGCGCCTACAGCCCGCGCTTCCTGTGGACCTGGCCGAATGCGCGCATCTCCGTGATGGGCGGCGAGCAGGCGGCCGCCGTGCTCGCGCAGGTGCGTCGCGACAACCTCGCGCCGGCTCAGAAGTGGAGCGCGGACGAGGAGAACGCCTTCAAGGCGCCGATCCGCGCGCAGTACGAGGAGCAGGGCCACCCCTACTACGCCAGCGCGCGCCTGTGGGACGACGGCATCCTCGATCCCGTCGATACGCGCCGCGTGCTGGGCCTCGCGCTGTCCGCGTCGCTGAGCGCGCCGATCGAACGCACGCCCTTCGGCGTGTTCCGCATGTAAGGACGAGCCGATGTTCAAGAAGATTCTGATCGCAAACCGCGGCGAGATCGCCTGCCGCATCGCGCGCACCGCGCGGCGCATGGGCATCGTGCCGGTCGCCGTCTACTCGGACGCGGACGCCCACGCGCTGCACGTCCGTGCTCACGAACAGGCGCTGCGGATCGGGACGGGTCCCGCGACGGATAGCTACCTCGCCATCGAGCGCATCGTCGACGCCGCGAAGAAGAGCGGCGCCGACGCGATACATCCGGGCTACGGCTTCCTGTCGGAGAACGCGCCGTTCGCGCAGGCCTGCGCGGACGCCGGCCTCGTGTTCATCGGCCCGTCGGTCGAGGCGATCCGCGTGATGGGCTCGAAGAGCGAGGCGAAGGCCGTCGTCGCGCGACACGAGGTGCCGCTGGTCCCGGGCTACTACGGCGAGGAGCAGTCGCCGGCCTTCCTCGCGCAGCAGGCGCAGGCGATCGGCATGCCGATCCTGATCAAGGCGACGGCCGGTGGCGGCGGCCGCGGCATGCGCGTCGTGCGGCGCATCGAGGACTTCACCGACGCGCTCGCCTCGGCGCAGCGCGAGGCGCAGAACGCCTTCGCCGATCCGCGCGTGCTGCTCGAGAAATACGTCGAGGCGCCGCGCCACATCGAGGTGCAGGTGTTCGGCGACAGCCACGGCAACGTCGTGCATCTCTTCGAACGCGACTGCTCGCTGCAGCGCCGGCACCAGAAGGTGATCGAGGAAGCGCCGGCCGTGCAGCTGAGCGAAGCGCAGCGCGAGGTCCTCTATCGCAGCGCGATCGCGGCGGCGAAGTCGATCCGCTACACGGGGGCCGGCACGGTCGAGTTCGTCATCGCCGGCGACGGCAGCGTCTACTTCATCGAGATGAACACGCGCCTGCAGGTCGAGCACCCCGTCACCGAGATGATCACGGGCCTCGATCTCGTCGAATGGCAGCTGCGCATCGCCGCCGGCGAGCCGCTGCCGCTGGCGCAGGATCACATCGTCAAGCGCGGCCACGCCGTCGAAGTCCGCCTCTACGCCGAGGATCCGGCGCAGGAGTTCAAGCCGTCGATCGGCCGCATCCGCAACGTGCGTCTGCCGCCGCCGTCGCCGACGGTGCGCATCGACGCCGGCGTCGAGAGCGGCGACAGCATCACGCCGTTCTACGATGCGATGTTCGCGAAGCTGATCACGGTCGGCAGCGATCGCGAGCAGGCCCTGCAGGCGATGGCGGCCGCGCTCGGTGAAACGGCGCTGACGGGCGTCGTCACGAACGTCGACTACCTGCAGCGCATCGTCACGCATCCGGCCTATCTCGCCGGCGGCTTCACGACGCATTTCGTCGAAGACTATCGCGACGAGCTCAATGCGCCGGCCGCGCCGCCGACCCGCGACGAGCTGCTGTTCGCCGCGTGCACGGTGCTCGCCCGCCGCGGCGGCGGCGACACGCCGTGGCAGCTGCGCGATCACTTCCGGCTCAATCACGATTACGTCGAGACGCTGCGCTTGCGCGCCGGCGACGCCGAGTTCGTGCTCGAGCTCGCGCATCGCCGCGACGGCCTCGCTGTCACCGTCGACGGCGAGACGAGTCTCGTCACTGCCCGCGAGCTGCAGGGCGATCGCCTGTCGCTGGTCGCCGACGGCGAGCGCGCGCGCGCGACCGTGTTCACCGACGACGCCGGCGTGCACGTGCTGCACGACGGACGTTACCGCGGCTTCGTCGTCTTCGATCCGCTGCACGCCGCGGAGGAAGACACCGCGGCGGCCGGCAGCCTCACGGCGCCGATGCCGGGCGCGATCACGGCCGTGATGGTGCAAGTCGGCGACAGGGTCGCGCGCGGCGCGCCGCTCGTGATGCTGGAAGCGATGAAAATCGAGCATACGATCGTCGCGCCCTTCGACGGCGTCGTCACCGAGATTCGTTATGCGAAGGGCGAGCAGGTCGCCGAGGAAGGCGCCGAGCTCGTCAAACTCGAGCCCGCAGGATGAGGGGAGCGACGACATGACGCAGCTCGCAACGGCCGCGCGCGAGGCGCGGCGACTGCTGCTGTCCTGCTACGACGGCGTGCTGGCGACGATTTCCGTAGCCGTGCCCGGCTATCCGTTCGGCTCGGTCGTGCCGTTCTGCCTCGATCGCGCAGGCCGGCCGATCGTGCTCATCGCGAACATCGCGCAGCATCGCAAGAACCTCGTCGCCGATCCGAAAGTGTCCTTGACGGTGTTCGATCGCGGCGCCGACGATCTGCAGTCGAACGGACGCTTGACGCTGATCGCGGACGCCGTGCCCGTCGCGGCGGACGATGCGGACACGATGACGCGCTATTACCGTTACTTTCCCGAATCCCAGGACTATCACCTGACGCACAGCTTCGAGTTCTGGCGCCTGCAGTCCAAGCGCATCCGCTACATCGGCGGTTTCGGCGCCATCCATTGGCTGGAGCCGGCGCAGCTGATCGCGGCGAGCCCGTTCAGCGCGGCCGACGAGGCCGCGATGGTCGCGCACATGAACGCCGATCATCGCGACGCGATGCAGGACTACCTGAAGCCCGTGCTCGGCGCGGAGGCGGCCGCCGCATCGACGCCGACGCTCGCCGGCGTCGATGCCGAAGGCATCCACCTGCGCACGGAGCGCCGCGTGTGGCGACTCGAGTTTTCGCAGCCGGTGGCGACACCGGGCGAAGTGCGCAAGGCGCTGGTCGAGATGGCAAGGGCGGCGCGAGCCTGAAGCAACTGTAGCCCGGGTGAAGCGCGCAGCGCGCAACCCGGGATCCGGCATTTCAATGCGAGGAAAGATCCCGGGTTCCGCTACGCTGCACCCGGGCTACGCGTTGACGTCGATCACCACGCGGCCCTGCACCTTGCCGGCGAGGATGTCCTTCGCGAGCTCGGGGACGCGCGACAGCGGCTCGACCGAGGTGGCGAGCTTCAGTTTGCCGCGGTCGAGCAATTCGGCCAGATCCTTCCAGGCGCGCAGACGGCGCGGCATCGCGGCCTGCACCGAGTCGATGCCGCGCAGGGTCACGCCGCGGAGGATGAAAGGCATCACCGTCGTCGGCAGCGGCACACCGCCGGCGAGACCGCAGGCAGCGACGATGCCCTCGTACCTCGTCTGCGCGAGCATCGTCGCGAGCGTCGTCGAGCCGACGTTGTCGACACCCGCGGCCCAGCGTTCCTTCTCGAGCGGCTTCGGCTCGCGCGCGAATTCGGCGCGATCGAGCACTTCGGTCGCGCCGAGGCTCTTCAGGTAGTCGGTCAGCGCGGCGCGGCCCGTGATCGCGGCAACCTGGTAGCCGAGCCTCGCGAGCAGCGTGATCGCGACCGAGCCGACGCCGCCGCCGGCGCCGGACACCAGCACGGGACCCTGATCCGGCTTCACGCCGTGATCGCGGATCGCGTTCACGCACAGCATCGCGGTATAGCCCGCGGTGCCGATCGCCATCGCTTCGTCGAGACCGAAAACGTCCGGCACCCGCACCAGGAAGCTGCCCTTCACGCGCTGCTTCTGCGCGTAGCCGCCCCAGTGATCCTCCGAGAGGCCGTAGCCGTTGACGAGCACGCGATCGCCGGGCTTCCACGCCGGATCGCGCGATTCGGCGACGACCCCTGCGAGATCGATGCCGCCGACCATCGGCGTCTTGCGGCAGATGCGGCCGGCGCCCGACATCGCGAGGCCGTCCTTGTAGTTGACGGTGGAGTAGGCGACGTCGACGAGCACGTCGTTGTCGGGTAGATCACCGACGTCGATGGTCTTGAGGCTGCCCTTGATCTTGCCGTCCACTTCCTCGGCGACGATGGCCCTGATTTGCGTGATCACGCTCTCCTCCTCCGCAACGAATGATGGGTCGATATGGCCGCATTGTACGGGATCGACGCGCCCTGACCCTCGACCCTCGCCCGTTCGTTCGGCGAGACAGGCATGTGCCGCGGCCGGCCGTATAATCGCGTCATGCAACAGACCTGGGATCCCCACCGCTACCAGACCGAAGCGGGCTTCGTCGCCCGCCTCGGCGAACCCTTGCTCGAACTGCTCGCGCCGCGTCCGGGCGAGCGCGTGCTCGACGTCGGCTGCGGCGACGGCAGCCTCACACAGAAGCTGGCCGCCGCCGGCTGCGATGTGATCGCCGTCGACAGCAGCGCCGCGCAGGTGGCCGCCGCGTGCGAGCGCGGGCTCGACGCCCGCGTCGCCGATGCACAGCGGCTCGAGTTCGAGGCCGAGTTCGACGCCGTGTTCACCAACGCGGCCCTGCACTGGATGCCGCGGCAGGATGCCGTCGTCGCCGGCGTGCGGCGCGCGCTGAAACCCGGCGGGCGTTTCGTCGGCGAGCTCGGCGGCGCGGGCAATGTCGCGCGCCTCGTCGCGGCCCTCGAAGCAGAGCTCGACGCGCGCGGGGTCGCCACGGCGGGCCTGAATCCGTGGACCTTCCCGACCGCCGAGACCTGGCGCGCGCTGCTCGAAGACGCGGGTTTCGGCGTCGAGCAGCTCGAGCTCTTCTCCCGCCCGACGCGCTTCGAGCGCGAAGTCGCCGACTGGCTCACGCTGATGGCGCAGTCCTTCCTCGCGCCGGTGCCGGTCTCGGCGCGGGACGACTTTCTCGCCGCCGTCACCGCGCGGCTGCGACCCGCCCTCTTCCGCGACGGCGTCTGGATGCTCGACTACGTGCGCCTGCGGTTTGCCGCACGGCTGCCGGCATGAGCGTCGCGCGCGGCAGCTGCCTCTGCGGCGCGGTGCGCTTCCGCATCGCGCCGGCGCCGAACGCCGTCTGGTTCTGTCACTGCGGCCAGTGCCGCAAGGCGCAGGGCACGGCCTTCGCCGCGAGCGTGCCGGTGCCGCTCGCGCATTTCACGCTGGAATCGGGCCAGGAAGCTCTGCGCGCGTATCGCGCGACGCCGGCGAAGGCGCGCTGGTTCTGCGCCGTCTGCGGCACGCCGATCTACAGCCAGGTCGACGGCCGCGAGGTGATACGCATCCGCGCCGGCACGTTGGATCCTGCCCTGCCCCTCGCGCCGCAGGGCCACATCTACGTCGCCGATCGCGCGAACTGGTACCGTATTCGCGACGATCTGCCGCAGCACGAGGGGCGCGAACCGGAGCGTGGTTGAGCGGGCGACGAAGGCGGGCTTTCGTCGCCCGGGTGCAGCAGCGGAACCCGGGATCTTCAGGGGCCGATGCGCCGGATCCCGGATTACGCGCTGCGCGCTACACCCGGGCTACGAAGATCAAAGTCCCTCCAGCGCTGCGCC
>JBFWSI010000050.1:0-11455 GCA_050248455.1 Gammaproteobacteria bacterium
GAAGGCACGGCGGATCTGCTCGATCTGCGCCGGCTGCAGATAGGCGCGGACGCGAGCGCAGAGATCGTCGATGCGCAGCAGGCCTTCGGGTTGGGCGTTCATGCTAAGCGGGCCGTGGGGCAGGAAGGGCGGCCCGCGCGCGACGGCCGCCGCGGGCGGCCGGAAAGAAAGGCAGGACGGCGGCGCATGTCGCCGCGACGCCGCGCGTCAGGGATAGTCGGGCGGGGACGCCTGTTCCTGGGCCAGGAATTCGGCGGCCAGCTCGAACTCTTCGGCCGCGCGCTGCTTGGCGTCGAGCTCGTCGAGAATCTGCTGGTTCATCACGCCGGCCGCGATCTCGCGCAGGGCGACGACGGTCGGTTTGTCGCCGTCCTCCTGCACCAGCGCCTGGGCGCCGCGGGCAATCTGGCGCGCGCGCCGGCTGGCGGTCACGACCAGTTCGAAACGGTTTTCGACGAACGGGAGGCAGTCTTCGACGGTGATTCGGGCCATCGGGATCTCGCAGGCGTGGTCGGGAAATACGGCCGGTCAGGATAACAGGGGAAGCCCGGGCTGTCATCGCGCACGACGCGCGCCGGGCTCAGGCCGCGCCCGACTCCAGCGCGGCGGTCGCGCCGATCGCCTGCTGGCGGGCGGTCGACAGGCGGGCGACGCGCACGATGGCCTCCAGATCGCCACGGGCGCGCTCGAAGTCGTCGTTGACGACGAGGTACTGGTACTCCTTGTAATGCGCCATCTCCTCGCGGGCCGCCTGCATGCGCCGGGCGATGGTCTCCGGCCCGTCCTCGTTGCGGCGTTCGAGCCGGTGCTGCAACTCCTCGACGGACGGCGGCATGATGAAGACGCTGACGGCGGCGGGGAACAGGTCGCGGATGCGCCTGGCCCCTTGCCAGTCGATCTCGAGCACGAGGTCGCGGCCGGCAGCCAGGGTCTCGGTCACTGCCCGACGCGAGGTCCCGTAGCGGTTGCCGAAGACGACGGCGGACTCGAGGAAGTCGCCGCGCGCCTCCATCGCCGTGAAGGTCGGGACGTCGACGAAGTAATAGTTCACGCCGTCGACCTCGCCGGGCCGCATCGCGCGCGTGGTATGCGACACCGACACCCCGATCCCGGGCGTCGACCTCAGCAGCGCGGCGACGAGGCTGGTCTTGCCGGCGCCGGACGGCGCGGAGACGATGAAGAGTTGTCCGCTCATGCGAGGTCCTGCAGGGGTTGGGCGGGTGGGATCACGGCGGGTCCGTCTTCAGTCTATTGAGTAAAAATACTCAGTACTTTGAGTAAACTGAATACAGTCTACTGAAACCCCTGCGCATCGGCGTTCGCTAAGCGAGCCGGCGCCACGTCGCCGCCCAAAATTTCGGAACCGGAAAAAGAGACGCCTCCGCGAGGAAGGCGTCGGGCCGGAGATGCTATCTCCGGCGGGGTTGGGGCCATAACTATACGTTCAGTGACTGAGGGGACAACCGGGGCTACCTGAGATGCGCGTCGCAGCCTACGTGGACGGGTCCAATCTCTATTTCGGGGTTGAAGGACGCGGGATTCAAGAGCTTCTATTGGCTGGATGAAGGAGCTCTGGCGAAATCGCCGAGGAGCTGGAAGCGGCGTTCGAGCTGTTCGGCAGAATTGCGAAGAAGCTGCCGAAGTCGGGCTCCTGAGGCCGGGACGGTTCGCGCGTGCGATAATCGACGCACGCGGAGGTGCTCCATGAAAAATGAACTGATTGATCGACTGCGAAGGACTCCCGCGTACCCATTCATCGAGGCCGCGCACTACCTCAACATGCCCGTGAGCACGCTGCGCGCGTGGTGTATCGGGCAGGACTACAAGGTAAACGGGCAGACCAGACGGTTCTGGCCGATTATCGAACTGGACGGCAAGAAGTCTGAGGGCCTGTCATTCCTGAACCTAGTCGAAGCGCACGTGCTGGCTGCGATCCGCCGCACGCATGACATCCCGTTGCCCAAGATTCGTGAGGCCGTGGCTTACATGCGGGACAGGAAGAATACGGCGCGGCCGTAGCTGGAGTATTCGTTTCAGACGGATGGCGTGAATCTCTTCATCGAGGAATTGAGCACGCTCATCAATGTGACGCGGGAAGGTCAAATCGAAATGAAGGAGCTGTTGCTGGCCCATCTTCATCGCATCGAACGCGATGCGGCTGGTTTGCCCATCCGCCTGTTTCCGTTCACCCGGACGGGGACCGAGGAGCGGGCGGCGGCGGTCCAAATCGACCCCGCCATTGCCTTCGGGCGCCCGTCGTTGCGGGGTCGGGCGGTGCCCACGGCGGTTCTCGCGGATCGCTTCAAGGCCGGCGAGCCGATGATGGATCTGGCGAACGATTTTGGCGTCACCGTGGATGTCATCGAAGATGCCATTCGGTGCGAGCTTGACCGGGCGGCCTGAACCGGCGTCGATCTTTTACATCGACGAGTCGATCTTTTCGAATGTCCTGGTCGCGGCGCTGACGGCGGCTGGCATTGCCTTCGATCGAGTCGGGTTGTCCGTCCCGTTCGGCGCGCCCGACGAAGTGTGGCTCTCTCACTGTGGCAAGCACTCTTACGTTGCACTTACCCGGGATCAGCGGATCCGCTATCGAAGCCTGGAGAAGCAGGCGCTGATCGATCACGGCGTGGCGTGTTTCACGTTTACGCAGGGCCAGGCCACGGCTACCCAATGTGCGACGCGCATCGTTGCGCTGATGCCGAAGATGGTCGCGATTGCCGCCAGACAAGCGCGACCGTTTCTCTACACGTTCGGACTTACCGTAGGACTCGCGAAGGTGAGCTTGCGAGGAGCTTGGAAATCGAAGGAGAGCCCGTAGGCTGCCCTTGGGCTTCCTTCGGTCAGCCCAAAGATCATGAGGCGCGTGCGTCACTCGGCATGATGGAAGAGGCCTTTTCGCGGGCATGGCCCGCTCCTACAGGGATTGCGCCGTAAGAGCGGGCCATGCCCGCGATATTCCCGCGCCAGCCTTAGGCTTCCGTCACGGGCAACCTACGCACTCGGTGGCGACAGTGGCGTCCACGGCGCGCTTCGAATCAGCGGCCGGCAATCCCGGCCAGAAACCTCGCCCGCTGCGCCTCCACTCCCCCGCGAATGCGGCTCGTCACTACCTCAGGAAAATCCGCAGGTAGTTCCGCCGCCACGCTGTCGAGTGCCGCCGGCGCATCGTCGACGAGCTGCTGCATGCGATGCCAGAGATCCGTCCCGCCCACGCGCATGGCCAGATCGTGCCAGTGGCGAGCCTGGATCTCACGCAGCCGGTAATGCTTGTTCCGGCCGGCCACGGCCATGGCCAGCTTTGCCTCCTGGAGAGAAATCCGGTTCGCGCCGCGGCCTATGACGGGCCACGCCGACAGCACGTCGTACAGCGGCGTCAGGGCGAATGCACCACCGGGCTGCAGGTGTATGGAGAAGTTCTTGCTGTGACCGTCCGTGGCGGCCAGCAGCCAGAAGGCCAGCTGGGCGAGAACGAGCTGGGCACGGTCTGCTTCCGCGCTGGCGCTGGCGCTCAGCAGGTTCAGGATCTCGTTCATCGAGGCACCGCCATCGCTTTCGTAGCGTTGGCTCGGCGGCCGCCCCGTCGCTTGGCAGAAGTCTTCTTGCGGCAGGCGGGCGATCCAGACGCCCTTGGGCGGGGAATACCCCCTGGTCTCGATCCTCGGGATGTCGGCACCGACCCAGCGGCGATCGAAACGCCGCACGACGAGTGCCTTCTGCGCGCCGAAGGTGGCGATCCGGGTTTCGGCGACGGGCAAGCCCAGCTGTCCGAGCAATCGCGAGCACAAGCATTCGTTCTCCACCGAATGCGAGAAATCGCCGCGGAAGCTGCCGATGAGGCCGAGCGGGAGCTTCAGGTTATGGGTCGTGGGCGTCATGCTGCGCGGGAGATACCAGCGATAGCCCAAGTGCAACAGCGCCGTCTTCTCCTGCTCGCCGGCATTCGAGATACGGAATTCCGTGTCGCCATCGATCGTTTGACCGAGGGGTGAGGGCGCTGTGACGTTGCGGAGGATCCGCTCGACGTCCGCGTTCGATAAGGGCAACGCATCGATTCGGTTCCACTCGGCCGCCGTTTCATCGGGCGGGAGCAGCTGGACGGCGCCTACGCAGTCTCGACCGATGGCGGCGAGCAGGTCGAATGTCTCCGTCGTTCGCAGATGGAGCCGGTCGCGAATTCGCCGGCGGATGTCCGGGTTGTCGGGCAGCAGATTGTCGAAGTAGTGGTCGACGACGCTGCCGCGGATCTCGCGATCGGCGGTCAGTGGCAGCGACAGGGATATCGCGCGCGCATGCGGTGATTCGATCCAGGCCCGGGCGTAACGGAATATCGAGTTCCCCGAGCGACTGGCCGTCCACTCGCCTACCAGCTCGCCGTTCATCCAGACGTTGAGCGTTGCCATGGCTCACCACGAGCCGCCGGCATCGACCGCCGAGGCATTCTTTTTTGCCGGTGCAGGCTCCTTGAGCACGAGCCGTACGCCCAGCAGGGCGAGTATCTCCAAGAGCTGCCCGACGCTGACGCTGGCGGGATCGCGCTCGATCTTGCCGATTCGCGCCTGGTTGACGCCGAGCTTGGCGCCGAGCGCAGCCTGGGTCAGATGGCGTGACTTGCGCAGCGATCGCAGGTGCAGGGCCAACTGCTCCGCGGTAAGGGCGGTGTATTCCATGTTGAATAGTCCTCATCTGGGCTGAGATAAAATTAGTCCAAATCAGGAATATTTGCAAAATAGTCCTTATAGGGACTGAACTGGTCGAGACCGAGATCAGAAGCTGAACGGGCTTGAAGCCTGAGGCGGGTCGACAAAGGCAGGTGGGGGTCGGATAGAGGTCGGCGGGCGCCCTGGAAGCTCGCTCGACCCCGAAAACTCATTCGATGTTCTGAATCTGCTCCCTGATCTGCTCGATCAGTACCTTCAGCTCGACCGACGCGCCCGAGGTGTCGACGTGCGCGGACTTCGAGCCCAAGGTGTTCGCCTCGCGGTTCAGCTCCTGCATCAGGAAGTCGAGGCGGCGGCCGATCGGCTGGGTCTGCTTCATCACGCGCGTCACTTCGCCGAGATGCGTCTCCAGCCGGTCGAGCTCCTCGGCGACGTCGAGCTTCTGGATCAGCAGCGCGCATTCCTGCTCGACGCGGCCCGGGTCCAGCGTGCCGGCGATCTCCTCGATGCGCGCCGCGTGGCGCGTGCGGATCGCGGCGATGATCTCCGGTACGCGCGTGCGCAGGCTCTTCGTCAGCGCGCGCATGGTGGCACAGCGCTCGAGCACGAGCTCGGCGAGCTTGGCGCCTTCGCGCTCGCGGGCGTCGACGAGCTGATCGAGCGTCTGGTCGAGCTGCGCCAGCATCGCCTGCGAGAGCTCGTCGAAATCGACTTCCGGCGTCTCCAGCACGCGCGGCCAGCGCAGCACCTCGAGCGGGCTGACCGGTGCGGGCGGATCCATCAGGTGCGCGACGGCCTTCGTCGCATTGATCACCTGGCGCGCGAGCTCGATGTTCACGCGCAGCTGGCCGGCTTCGCCGCCTGCCGCCTCGAAGCGCAGCGCGGCGTCGACCTTGCCGCGGTTCAGCTTCTGCGCGATGCGCGCGCGCACCTCGCCTTCGAGCACGCGGAGATCTTCGGGCAGGCGCAGGCCGACTTCGAGATAGCGGTGGTTGACCGAGCGGATCTCCCACATGGCCCGGCCCCACGTGCCCGTCGTCTCGAGGCGGGCGAACGCGGTCATGCTGCGTGCCATCGGAAGCTCCTTGGGGGACGAGGAAGGTGGGGCATCTTAGCGAGGCGGCGGCGGGCACGCCAAGCGCGCGGCCCGCGTGCTGGCCCTATAATCGACGCTCCTTCCATTCCGGGCCGTTCCGATGAGCAAACGACCGAGCGGCCGCGCCGCCGACGAACTGCGCCCCGTGCGCTTCACCCGCCATTTCACGATGCACGCCGAAGGCTCGGTGCTGGTCGAGTTCGGCCACACGCGCGTGCTGTGCACGGCGAGTCTCGAGGACAAGCCGCCGGCCTGGCTGAAGGGCCAGGGCCTCGGCTGGATCACCGCAGAGTACGGCATGCTGCCGCGCTCGACGCACACGCGCTCGCGGCGCGAGGCGGCACAGGGCAAGCAGGGCGGCCGCACGCAGGAGATCCAGCGCCTGATCGGCCGCGCGCTGCGCGCGGTCGTCGATCGCGAAGCGCTCGGCGAGCGCTCGATCGTGATCGACTGCGACGTGCTGCAGGCCGACGGCGGCACGCGCACGGCGTCGATCACGGGCGGCTACGTCGCGCTGGTCGACGCCATCAATCACCTGCGCCGGCAGAACCTGATCAAGCGCAATCCGATCCACGGCGCGATCGCGAGCGTGTCGGTCGGGATCTGCAACGGCGTGCCCGTGCTCGATCTCGACTATGCCGAGGATTCCTCCGCCGAGACGGACATGAACGTCGTGATGAACAACGCCGGGCACTTCGTCGAGATCCAGGGCACGGCCGAAGGCCACGCCTTCCGGCCCGACGAGCTGCAGGCGATGCTCGCGCTCGCGGACAAGGGCATCCGCGAGCTGTTCGCCGCGCAGGAGCGCTGCCTCGCCGATGGCTGAACGTACGCTCGTTCTCGCCACCGGCAATGCCGGCAAGCTGCGCGAGCTCGCCGCGCTGCTCGAGGGCTGCGCTTTCATCGTGCGGCCGCAGAGCGATTTCGCGGTCGACGAAGCGGCGGAAACGGGCCTGTCCTTCGTCGAGAACGCGATCATCAAGGCGCGCAACGCGGCCCGCCACACGGGGCTGCCCGCGATTGCCGACGACTCGGGTCTCGTCTGCGATGCCCTTGTCGGCGCGCCCGGCATCCATTCGGCGCGCTACGCGGGCGCCGACGCGACGGACGCCGCCAACCTCGACAAGCTGCTCGCCGCGCTGGCCGCAGTACCGGACGACATGCGCGGCTGTCGCTTCGTGTGCGCGATGGTCTATCTCGCGCACGCGGAGGATCCCTGCCCGCTGATCGCGCAGGGCCGCTGGGAAGGGCAGGTCGCCCGCGCGCCGCGCGGCACGCGCGGTTTCGGCTACGACCCGGTGTTCGTCGCCGCCGGCGGGCATTACACCGCCGCCGAGCTCGATCCGGTGCTGAAGAATGAAGTCAGCCATCGCGGCCAGGCCCTGCGCGCGCTGGTCGCGCAGCTGCGCGCGCTCGACGCGCACCGATGACGCGCTCGTGCGGCGACGTCGCGACGCTCGCGCCCGCGCGGCCCGTCGCGCTCGATCCGGCCGCCATCCCGCTCGCGCTCTACGTGCACCTGCCGTGGTGCGTGCGCAAGTGTCCCTACTGCGACTTCAATTCCTACACGCGCGACGGCGCGATCCCCGAGCGCGAATATGTCGAGGCGCTGCTCGCCGATCTCGACCGCGATGCGCACTACGCCGCGGGTCGTGCGCTCGCGTCGATATTCATCGGCGGCGGGACGCCGAGCCTGTTCTCGGGCGACGCGATCGCGCGGCTGCTCGACGGCGTCCGCGCGCGGCTCGACTTCGCCGCGGACGCCGAGATCACGCTCGAAGCGAACCCCGGTGCGGTCGACGCGCAGCACTTCGCTGCGTATCGCCGCGCGGGCGTCAACCGCCTGTCGATCGGCGTGCAGAGTTTCCGGCCGGCGCAGCTCGCGGCGCTCGGCCGCATACATGACGTCGCCGACATCGAGCGTGCCATCGCGACCGCGCGCGACGCGGGCTTCGACAACTTCAATCTCGATCTGATGCACGGCCTGCCCGGCGACACGCCGGACGACGCGCTGCGCGATCTCGAACGCGCGCTCGCCTTCGCGCCGCCGCACCTGTCCTGGTACCAGTTGACGCTCGAACCCGGCACGGCCTTCGGCCGCAAGCCGCCGCCGCTGCCGCCGCACGATCGCATCGCCGAGGAATTCGAGCGCGGCTGCGCGCTGCTCGCGTCGCACGGCCTGCAGCGCTACGAGATCTCGGCCTTCGCGAGCTCCGGCCGCGCGGCCCGCCACAATCTTAACTACTGGCAGTTCGGCGACTATCTCGGCATCGGCGCCGGCGCCCACGGCAAGCTGACGACGGCAGCGGGCATCCTGCGCACCGAGAAGCGCCGTCAGCCGGCGGCGTACATGAAGGCCGTGAATGCGGGCCAGCCCGCCGGCCGCGCGAGCGCCGTCGCCGCGCGCGATCTGCCGTCCGAGTTCATGTTGAACGCGTTGCGCCTGCGTGCAGGCTTCGATCGCGCCTGGCTCGCCGAACGCGCCGGCCTCGGCGGCGACGCGGACGACGCCCTTGCCGAGGCCGTCACCCGCGGCTGGCTCAGCGACGACGGCGCACGCGTCGTCCCCACCGAGCTCGGTTATCGCTTCGTGGACGATCTGCAGCTCCTGTTTATCTCCTAAGCTCCTCGTAGCCCGGGTGTAGCGTAGCGAAACCCGGGATCTTCATGCGCCCCCTTTCCCCGCACCCCGCACCCCGCTCCACGCAACGAAGCTATAGTGGCCGCATGACGCTCCCCTCCCACATGCGCGCGATGTGCCTGGACGCACCGAACACCCCGCTGATCGCACGCGATCTGCCCGTGCCCGTGCCGGCCGCGGACGAGGTGCTGATCGAAGTCGCCGCCTGTGCCGTCTGCCGCACCGATCTGCACATCGTCGACGGCGAGCTGAGCGAGCCGAAGCTGCCGCTGATCCCGGGCCACGAGATCGTCGGTCGCGTGGCGGCGGTCGGGCGCGCGGTAGAGCGCTTGAAAGCGGGCATGCGCGTCGGCGTGCCCTGGCTGGGCGCGACCTGCGGCCGTTGCGACTATTGTCGGAGCGGCCACGAGAATCTCTGTCCCGAGGCGCGCTTCACGGGCTATCACCGCGACGGCGGCTATGCCGGCTACACGCTCGCGAAAGCGGACTACGCGTTCGAGATCCGCGGTGACTACACCGACATCGAAGCTGCGCCGCTGCTGTGCGCGGGTCTCATCGGCCATCGCTGCCTGCGCATGACGGGCGATGCGCGGCGTCTCGGCCTGATGGGCTTCGGCGCCGCGGCCCACATCGTCGCGCAGGTCGCGCGTTACGAAGGCCGCGAGATCTACGCGTTCACGCGCCCCGGCGACGTCGCGGCCCAGGCCTTCGCGCGAATGCTGGGCGCCACCTGGGCCGGCGATGCGAGCGACGTCGCCCCCGTGCCGCTGGACGCCGTGATCATCTTCGCGCCCGTCGGCGCCCTCGTGCCGCTCGCGCTCCGCTGCGTGCGACCGGGCGGCATCGTCGTCTGCGGCGGCATCCACATGAGCGACATTCCCGCCTTTCCGTATTCGATCCTGTGGGGCGAGCGGAAAATCGTCTCGGTCGCGAATCTCACGCGACGGGATGCGGAGGAGTTCCTGGCGCTGGCGCCGAAGGTGCCGGTGAAGACGGAAATCACTGTGATGCCGCTCGCCGCAGCGAACGAAGCGCTCGCGCGCCTGCGTCGGGGAGAAGTGAGCGGCGCAGTGGTATTGGCCTGCGAATGAGGGACGGCATGCGACATGATCGTCGTCTCGCCTCGCGCAATTCAACGGACGACCTTGGAGGTGCATCATGGACTCGGTGAAATTCGACGCGGTCTCCCCGATCCTGACGGTCGACGATCTGCCGCGGGCGCTCGAGTTCTATCAGCACACCTTGGGATTCGGCCTGGCCTGGGCGTGGGGCATGCCGCCGGAGATAGCGGCCGTGTGCCGCGACAAAGTCGAGATCACGCTCACCCGGCGCGCCGACGCCAAGCCGGTCGGGGCCTCGCAGGTCTATCTCGTCATTACCGGCATAGACGCCTACTACGCGAGCCTGCAGCAACTCGGCGTCACAATCCTCGTGCCGCTCGACGATCGTGCCTACGGCCTGCGTGATTTCCGGATTGCCGATACTAGCGGCAACGAGCTGAGCATCGGCGAAGTCATCGCCGGCAGCCGGGATTCTGATGACGTCGATGCTGATGCGGACGGTTAGAGCCTCTGCTCGTAGGTTGCCGTGAACGAGCGCCGCGGTCGTCGTCGCCCGAGTGTAGCGCGCAGCACGCAAGCCGGGAGGGAGGCTCGACACTTCTCTTTCATGCTCGCGGGTGACGCGGGCTTCGTGACCGTTGGGCCGACGTAGGAAGCCCAGCGATCGGCGCGGCGAAGACATGTCGACAATACGCATGGAGTCTCATCGATGCATGACCCGATGGACGTATTCATGGAAGCCTGGCGCAAGGCCAAGGCCGGTGACACGTCCGATCACCGTAATGCCGTCTGCGTCTCGACCGTCGATGCGGACGGCTGTCCGAATGCGCGCTTCGTCGATCTGAAAGCGGTCGACGCGCGGGGTTTCGTGTTTTGCACGTCGCTCGAATCCGCCAAGGCGCTGGAGCTTCGGCGCAATGCCAAGGCGGCGATGACGATGTGGTGGGCGCATGTCGCGGCCCAGATCAGGATCCGGGGCGTGTGCGAGCCGATCTCCGCGCAGGAAGCGCAGGCGCACTGGGCGAGCCGTTCGTGGAACGCGCGGCTCGTTACCGTCGCCTTCGCGCAGAGCCGCCCCCTGGCCGATCTCGATACGCTGGCGGACGACTGCGCGCGCGCCGCGGATCGGTATCGGGGCGAGGAGATTCCGCGCCCCGAACATTGGGGAGGATTCAGGCTGCGGCCGGACCACGTCGAGTTTCTCGACTTCAGCGAAGATCGCCTGCACCGTCGTACCGCGTACAGCCGGGACGGCGAGCAGTGGCGAAAGCACTTCCTCCAACCCTAGTGCGCGGTCGCGCGCGGAAGAAGGGAACGATCGACTCGTCCGGCTTGTCGATTGGGGACTGCGACGCTGCGCAAGCCTAAGGAGAACGGACATGCCCGCAACCATCATTCCCACCCTCAAATACGACGATGCCGCGGCCGCGATCGACTGGCTGTGCAAGGCCTTCGGCTTCGAGCGCCATCTGGTCGTGCCCGGGCCGGGCAAGCAGATCGAGCACGCGCAGCTCGTCCTGGGCGACGCGATGATCATGCTCGGCTCGGTGCGCGACTCGCCGTTCGACGCGTGGCAGAAGACGCCGCGGGCCGTCGGCGGCGTCGGCACGCAAAGCCCCTATATCGTCATCGATGACGTGGCCGCGCACTACGCGCGGGCGCTGGCCGCCGGCGCGGAGATCGTGCTGCCGCCGGAAGAGCAGCATTACGGCGGGACGCTGTACTCGTGCCGGGATCCCGAAGGTCATCTGTGGAACTTCGGATCCTACGATCCGTGGTCGGCGGTGGAATGAGCGCAGCGTCGAAGCGTTCGTGCGAGCGCACGGTGCGCAAGTCCGCGGCGGCCGCGACGTCAGCGGCCTGCGCCTCGCTGCTCGCGGAAGTGCGCGCCTGCACGCTGTGCGCCGACGAATTGCCGCTGGCACCGCGCCCCGTGCTCCAGCACGATCCGGCGGCACGCATCCTCGTCGCCGCGCAGGCACCGGGCCGCAAGGTG
>JBFWSI010000051.1:0-11445 GCA_050248455.1 Gammaproteobacteria bacterium
GCCAGCGCGGCCAGAGCGCAGACACCGCTCGTGATCCAGGCATGGAAAGTCGCGAAGATGAAGGCGCCGGCCGTGAACGCTGCGGCGGCCAGCGGCAGGAAGCTGGGCCCCGGGACGCGCAGGCAGTGCAGAGGCTCGGCGTCGATCGCGCTCGTCAGCAGGGTCTCGCGTCGGCCTTCCTCGGCATCGGGCAGATACCAGCGTCCGGCGTCGACCTCTTCGCGCAAGCTCGGACGATCCCACAGCGGATAGCGCGTATCCACGTACGGCACGGAGCGCAGGCCCCAGGGATGCAGCGGCAGCCGCGGCAGCCACTCGAGCGTGCCGGCGCGCCAGGGATCGCGCGGAGACGGCTGCCCGCGCCACAGGCTCAGGCAGAGATCGACGAGGAACACCGCGAAGCCCAGCGCGAGCACGACGGCGCCGACGGTGGAGATCAGATTGAGCTCGTCGAGACCGATGTCGGCGCGATAGGTGTACACGCGGCGCGGCATGCCGAGCAGGCCGCTGAGATGCATCGGCAGGAAGGCGAGATTGAAGCCGCCGAAGATCAGCCAGAAGGCCCAGCGGCCGCTGCGTTCGCCGAGCCGCCGGCCGGCCACCAGCGGCAGGTAGTAGTAGATGCCCGCGAGTACGGGCAGCACCATGCCGCCGAACAGCACGTAGTGGAGATGGGCGACGACGAAATAGGTGTCGTGTGCCTGGAAGTTGAAAGGCACCATCGCGACCATTACCCCGGTCAGGCCGCCGAGCACGAAGATGGCGAGCGCGCCCGCGACGAACAGCATCGGCACCGAGGCCACGAAACGGCCCACGAGCACGGTCGCGATGAAGCAGAAGATCTGCACGGCGCTCGGAATCGCGACGGCGAGCGAGGCGCCGGAGAAGAAGGCGAGCGACAGCTGCGGCAGGCCGGTGGTGAACATGTGGTGCACCCACAGCCCGAAGCTGAGGAAGCCCGTGCCGACCGCGGCGAGCACGATCCACGTGTAGCCGATCATCGGCGCGCGCGCGAAGGTCGGCACGATCATCGCGACCAGCGCGATCGCGGGCAGGAAGATCACGTAGACCTCGGGATGCCCGAAGATCCAGAACAGGTGCTGCCACAGCAGCGGATCGCCGCCGCGCCGCGCGTCGAAGAAGGGCCAGTCGAAGGCGCGCTCCAGCTCGAGCATCACGTCGCCGACGATCAGCGGCGGAAAGGCGAAGACGATCATGCCCGCGACCACCAGCATGTACCACGCGTAGAGCGGCATCAGGTGGATGCGCATGCCGGGTGCACGGCACTTCAGCACGCCGACGATCAGCTCGATCGCCGCCGCGAGCGCCGCGATCTCGATGAAGCTCAGGCCCAGCAGCCAGATGTCGGCGCCGACGTCCGGCTGCCAGCGCGTCGTCAGCGGCGGGTACATGAACCAGCCGCCCCGTGGCGCGATGTCGAAGAAGATCGAGCTGCACACGAAGACGCCGCCGATCGCGTAGCACCAGAAGCCGAACGCCGACAGCCGCGGGAAGGGCAGATCGCGGGCGCCCGTCATCTGCGGCAGGATCTGGATGGCGAGCGCTTCGAAGATCGGCACCGCGAACAGGAACATCATCACCGAGCCGTGCAAGGTGAAGAGCTGCGCATAGCGCGAGGCCGACACCAGCTCGTTCTCCGGCACGGCGAGCTGCGCGCGCATCACCGCGGCGAGCAGTCCGCCGAAGAGGAAGAAGCAGAGGGTCGCAATGATGTACCAGGTGCCGACGCTGTTGTTGTTCACCTCGGAGAAATAGCGCCAGCCGCGCGGTGGACGCCAGGCCGCGACGAGCCGCGCTTCCTGCGCCGCGCGCTCGGCCTCCGCTCGATCGTCCGCGTCGTTCACCGCAGTTCCGCCAGATAGTTCGCGAGATCGTCGAGCTCTTGCGACGGCAGCGCGAAGGAGGGCATCAAGGTGCCCGGCTTGAGACGGCGCGAATGCGTGAGCCAGCGAGCAATGGACGCGGGCTCGACCGGCAGCAGGCCGGCGGCGAGCGTGTGGCGCGATCCGAGGTGGGACAGATCCGGGCCCACGCGACCGCGCGCCGCGGTGCCGCGCACCGTGTGGCAGACGGGACAGCCGCGGTTCACGAACACGGCGGCGCCGCGTGCCGCCGACGCGGACACCGGCAGCGCCGCGTCGGCACGCTGGCCGCCGAGCCATGCGTCGAAGTCCGCGGCGGGCATCACCTCGACGACGAGCCCCATGTTGGCGTGGCCGTCGCCGCAATACTCGGCACAGGCGCCGCGATAGACGCCCGCGCGCGTCGGCGTCACGCCGATGCGATTGACGCGGCCCGGCAGCAGATCGCGCTTGCCGCCTAGCGCGGGGATCCACAGCGAATGGATCACCTCGTCGGTTCGCAGCGCGATGCCGGCGTGTCGATCGACGGGCAGACGCAGCTCGTTCGCGAGCTCCACGCCCTGGCCGGCCTCGTCGAGATAGCGCACTCGCCACCACCACCGCTCGCCCGTGATCTCCACGCGCAGATCGGGCTGCCGCAGCTCGAGCGGCGTCGGCATCGACAGGCCGTATGCGAGCAGCGCGGTCAGCACGAGGACGGGCAGCGCGACGCCGCCGCCGAACAGCAGCAGCCGCACTTTGTGCACGGCGTGCGGGGCGGGCCGGATCCACGTCGCATAGATCGCGAGCCCGGTCACGAGCAGCCACAGCAGCGCGCCGCCCGCGACCATCGCGTAGAACAGGAACAGGGCTGCGCTCGCCTCGTCGCTCGCCGCGACGAAGCTCGAGCTCGGCGCGTCGCGGCAGCCGCCGACGCAGGCCGCGACGGACAGGAAACCTGCGACGCTTGCAGCGTGCGACGCTTGCCGGGCGGACGGCAGCACGGCCATCAGCGCGGCGGTCTCGCCTCGTCGGGCGTCCGCAGTGATTTGATGTAGGCGACGAGTGCCCAGATTTCCTGCGGCGGCAGCAGGCTGCCCCAGGCCGGCATGCCGAAGGCGCGGCCCTGTGCGATCGACGAGAACACGTGCGCGTCGCTGTCGCCGTAGCGCCAGATTTCGTCGCGCAGGCTGGGGCCGATGCCGCCGCCGCCATGACCGCCGTGGCAGCCGACGCAGTTGAACATCTCGAAGAGCTCCCGGCCGTGGAGCCTCACCTCGGCGGTCGCGGGCAGCGGGTTGCTCGGCAGCGGGGCTTCCGCCGCGGGGCCGGGCACGGGGCCGATCGGCACCGTGGCGGGATCGATCGCGGCCGCGGCCGGCGCTGCTTCGTCGGCGGCATGGCCCGGGCGAATCGCGGCGAGCAGCGCGAGCGCGACGCAGGCCGCGGCGCCGTCAGCGCGCGAATACATACAGCACGCCGCCGGGCGCGGTCGCACGCTTGATGTCTTTCATCGCACCGACCACGCCGAGCGCGGCGTAAGGGTCGTCGGCCGAGATCGACGGGAACGCGGTGGCGCCCATCCAGCCGCCGATGCCGGCATAGATCGCCACGTACTGCCTGCCGTCGGGGCCGACGTAGGTCATCGGATTGCCGACGATTCCCGAGGCGCACTTGTATTCCCACAGCTTCTCGCCGGTGCGCGCGTGGACGGCGCGGAACCAGCCGTCCATCGTGCCGTAGAACACGAGATCGCCGGCGGTCGCGAGCACGCCGCTGTACAGCGGAAACTCCGTCTCGCGAATGCTCCACACGGGACGCGCGGCGACGATGTCCCAGGCGAGGAGCTCGCCCTGATAGCCGCCGGGGCCGCGATACATCTTCACCGAAGCGCCGAGATAGGGCGTGCCGGCGATGTAGTTCGCGCGCGTCGCCTCGTAGTCCATGCAGGTGTTGTGCGCGGGGATGTACACCAGCCCCGTGCGCGGCGACAGCGCGGAGGGATTGACTTCCTTCGCGCCGGTCGAGGACGGACAGATGTCGTGCGTGATGCGGCCGAAGGCCGTGCGCTTGGCGGGATTCTCGCGCGGCAGGCCGCTGTCGAGATCGTAGCCGTGGGCCCAGTTCGTCGGCTGGAATTTCTCCGCGGACAGCAGCTCGCCGCTCAGCCGATCGAGCACGAACACGAAGCCCGTGCGGCCCGGATGTATCAGCAGGGAGCGCATGCGTCCCTGCCACGGCATGTCGACGAGCATGTTCTCCATGATCTCGTCGTAGTCCCAGGCGTCGTGCGGCGAGATCTGGTAGGCCCAGCGCGCGCGGCCCGTGTCCACGTCGCGCGCGATGATCGCCGACGACCATTTGTTGTCGCCGGGTCGCACGTCGGGGTTCCAGACACCGGGATTGCCCGTGCCGTAATACAGCAGCCGCGCTTGGGGGTCGTAGCTGATCCAGCCCCACACCGTGGAGCCGCCGAGCTTCCATTCGGTGCCGGGCCAGGACTTCATGCCGAGATCGCTGCCGCGATCCTTGGCGTAGAACGGCGCGAAATCCTCGCCGATGAGGACCTCTTCGTCCGGGCCCGTGTTGTAGGCGCGCCAGCGCAGGCTGCCGTCGGCTGCCGACAGGGCGGCGATCCAGCCGCGGACCCCGAACTCGCCGCCGGAATTGCCGACCAGCACGAGACCCTCGGCCGCGAGTGGCGCCATCGTCATCGTCTCGCCGATCGCGATGTCGCCGAGGCGGCGACGCCAGCGTTCCTCGCCGCTGCGTGCATCCACCGCCACGGTATGGGCGTCGAGCGTGTTGAAGATGATCTTGCCGTCGACGTGGACGGCGCCACGGTTGACGACGTCGCAACACGCGACACCGACCGCACGCGGCGCGGGCAGCGCTTCGAAGGTCCACTTGACGGCACCGCCCGGCCTGGTCAGGTCCAGCGCGATCAGCGTGTTCGGATACGGCGTGACGATGTACATCGTGTCGCCGACGACCAGCGGCGCGCCTTCGTGGCCGTTCGGGATCCCGGTCGGCAGGGTGATGACGGGCTTCAGCTCGGCGACGTTCGCCGGCGTCAGGGCGTCGAGCCGGCTGTAGCGCGTTGCAGCGAGATCGCCGTTCGGCTGATGCCACTCTTCGCCGGCCGCCGGTGTGATCAGCGACATTCCGGACGACGCGGCCGTCTCGGCGTCGATCGCCGCACACGGCAACGACGCACTCGCGATGCCGACGGTCAGCGCAAGGCGCGCGATGGTGCGCGCGCCGCAGCCCTGCCATGTCGAGCGTGTAAATTGCGCTGCCGCGCCTTGTAGCAAGTGCATGATCCTCTGTTCGGGGCGCGCGCGGCCGCGCGCAGCGCTGACGGAGCATGAACGTCCGTGTGGCTCGAAGATGAGTCGCAGCATCTGTGCCAGGCGCGCACACGGCGTGATGAGCGCATCGTCGTCCGCCGCGAGCCGACAAGCGCGTCAGCGCAATTCACCCGTCGCGCGCGCCGGCTCGCCGCTACGTCGGCGACGGGCTCACGACCACACTTGCGGCACGAAGAAGAAGAGGAACGAGCATGCGCCTACCGACGATCCCGGCGACGATGGAACGCGTCGAGAGACATACCCCGCCCGCCGTGCAGCGACGCATCCATGCGCGCGCCCAGCAGCGCGTGCACAGCCTCGCGGGCGCTCCGCCGCACGAGCTCACGCGGCGCATCGAGCAGCTCGAACGCGAATGGGACATCGAGCGCTGGCTGGAAACGAATGCCGCGACGGTGTCGCTGATCGGGATCGGGCTCGGCAGCTTCGTCGATAAACGCTGGTTCGCGCTGCCGGCAGTCGTCGCCGGCTTCCTGCTCCAGCATGCGATCCAGGGCTGGTGCCCGCCGCTGCCGGTACTTCGCCGGCTCGGCGTGCGCACGGCGGCGGAGATCAACGCCGAGATCGTCGAACTGCGGCGGCTGCGCGGCGATTTCATCGAAGGCGCGCCGGACACGAGCGCACCCTGAGGCTCGAGGGGCAGACGGCCGTCCGCGCATCGACCGCGCAGCGCGAGTCCGGCCCTGATGAACGGCGTGAGCGGGTTCCGCAGCCGCCGGCGCGACCCACGTCCGTCAGCGCTGCGCAGGACGCCGACTTGTGGCATGCACGCCGCGGCCGTCACGTTTCTTGACGTTTTTCCGAGCGGGAAATGGCGCGTAGCCTACAGGTCGACCCTCGTACACGCTTTATCCTGCGCACGTATGAAGGACGAAGCAAAGGATCTCCCGCAGGTCATCGAGACGACGATGCAGGTCATCATTGCCCTGCGTTGGGCTGCCCAGCGCGGCGCGGCGCTGCCGGAGTCGCTCGACATCGCCTCCCAGGACGTACTGGACAGGCTCTATGCCTGGCAGCGGCGAAAAGGCGAGACGCAGTTCGGCGAAGGCGCGTGCGGCAGAGAGCCGGATCCGCCTGCCGGTTCGCGTCCGAGCGCGTTGCGTGCCGGTCATGGAGGGCGCGTACTGCTGTGAGCCGTGCGCGACGCGGCGTCGTCCGTCGACCGTAGCGGCTTCCGGAAGCCCGGCTCTTCGCGCCGGGAATCCTCCCGATGATGCACACGAGGGTTCCGTTCGCCGAACCGTCTGCAGGCTGCATCATCGAATACGTACGCGCCAGGAGCCTTCGCCAGCGCGGGAAGCTCGCGGGGTGGCCGATGTAGCGAGTCGATCATGCAGACAGTCGATCACAGCAGCGCCGTTCTCGGCATCGATCTGCACCGGCATGCGGATGTCGAGGCGATGTCCGGCGCGCTCGCGCTTGCCGTCGAAGCGGCGCTCGCGCAGGCGCTGAGCGTGCGCGGTGAGGCGAGTCTCGCCGTAGCGGGCGGTCGCACGCCGCTGCCCTTGTTCGAGCGACTCGCGCGGCTCCCGCTCGCCTGGGCCCGCGTGCACGTCACCCTGACCGACGAGCGCGTCGTGCCCGTGTCCGATCCGGCGAGCAACGAGCGACTCGTGCGTGAACGCCTGCTGCGAGGCGCCGCGGCGGGCGCGCGTTTCCATCCCCTGATGAATGGCCACGAGGAGCCGGACACGCGTGCACAGGCCGCCTGGGAGCAGCTCGCGTGGCTGCCGCGACCCTTCGACGCCGTCGTACTCGGCCTCGGCGAAGACGGACACATCGCCGGCCTCTTTGCCGACGCGCCTGCGCCCGCGCTCGATCCCGCCGCCCCTCCCGGCTGCGTGACGACGACGGCGCCCGTTGCGCCCGTCGAACGCCTGAGCCTCAATCTCGCCGCGCTGCTCGACGCCCGCCAGCTGTGGCTCGTGGTGGTCGGCGCCGCGAAGCTCGCGATCCTCGACGAAGCACTGCGTCCCGGCTCCAGCACGGCCTTGCCCGTGCGTGCGCTGCTCAAGCAGACGGTGGTGCCGGTGCGGGTGGAGTGGGCGCCGGGGTGAGGGACGCCCGAGCGCGCGAGGCAGAATCGCAGCGGCGCCGGGATTACTCCCGGGCGATGTTTCTCACGTGCTCGATGATCGTCTCCAGCGGCGTGCCGGGTCCGAAATTGCCCGTCACGCCGAGGGCCTCGAGTGCCGGTCGGTCGGCAGCGAGGATCAGGCCGCCGGCGACGAGAGGAACGTCCTCTACGCCTAGCGCCTTCATCGCGTCGAGTACGCTTGCCGCGATGATCGGCATGCTACCGGTATGATCGCTCAGCGCGATCACGTCGACGTCCTCCTCGACCGCCGATTTCGCCGCCCCCTCGGGCGTCGCGTAGCGGCCGGTGTAGATGACCTCGAAGCCGGCGTCGCGGAAGGCCGAGACGAGCGCGAGCACGCCGCGGTCGTGAGTGTCGAGACCGACCTTCGCGAGCAGGATCCTGATTGGTGATGCTTCGTTCATCGCTGCTTACATCCGCACGGCGTCCCGCGCGAACGCGGGCATTTCGACGATGTTGAAAGGGTCGTACGGCACGCCGTACGCGTCGCGGATCGTGCCGACGACTTCACCGATCGTCGCGCCGGCCTTTGCCGCCTCGATGACCGCGCGGCTGACGTTGATGTCGTTCTTCGTATCGTCGTGCAGCCTGGCGAGTGCGGGCTTGAGCCGGCCGTAATCGCGGCTCTCCTTGAACGCCTTGACGTCGGCGACGATTCGTTCTCGGTCCGCGACCGTCGGCACCTTGTAGGCGGTATTCTCGATCGCGCGGTTGATCGGGCCTTCCTCGCCTTCGCTCTGGAAGGCGTTCACGCCGACGACCAGCCGCTCGAAGTCCGCCTTCTCGCGCTCGATGCGGTCGCGGTTGCGATCCATGTACTGCGCGAGCCGGCCGGATTCGAAGAACGCGAAGATGCCGCCGGCGGCGTCGATCTCCGCGAGATACTGCGAGGTCTCCGTCTCGATCCTGCTCGTCAGCCACTCCACGTAATAGGAGCCGCCCAGCGGATCGGCGACCAGCGGCACGTTCGCCTCGTGGGTGATGACGTGCTGGGCGTCGAGGTTGTACATGCGGGCCTCGTAGGAGGGCAGCCCGATGGCCTCGTCGATGCCCGACGCATCGATCGAGTTCACCCCGCCGAGCACCGAGCTCAAGACCTGCAGCACGACGCGGGCGGCATTGTTCAGCGGCTTCTGCCAGGTCAGAGACAGGCCGGAGGTGCGCACGCCGATCTTGAGCTGCATCGCACGCTTCGTCTGCGCGCCCAGCCGTTCCTTCGCGACCTTGGCCCACAGCTTGCGCGCCGCGCGGAACTTGCAGATGGTCTCGAAGAAGTCGGACTCCGCATCGAGCGAGAAGATCATTGGCCCGAAATAGTCGAGCGAGATGCCGCGCTTCGCGAGCTCTTCCGCCATCGCGATGGCGACGGCGATACAGCCCCCGACTTCCTGCGGCACCGCCATGCCGCTCTGCTGGGGATCGACACCGTTCGGCACGCAGGCCTTCCAGCGCGGCGTGCTGCGGATCGCGAACTCGATGTGGTCGATCCAGATGCGCTTGTCGATGTGCAGCGGAAAGTCCCGAGCGCCGTAGACGAGCTTGCCGCGAATTGGGTCGTTGATGCCGTTGCCGTGGAGCTTGGCGAGATCGAGCCCCTTCTTTTCCATCATCGCGACCAGCAGCGAATGGAAATAGAGATAGTTCGAGGTGCCCATCATGCCGATTTCGTAGACGACGTCCTCCAGCGGCAATCCGTCCAGCATGCCTTCATAGACGTGCAGCGCATAGCTCGGCAGCCCGCCGCAGGCCATGCTGTTCCAGGCACTGGGGTGATCGGGATCGATGCCACACTGCGTCGGCAGATCGGTCGTGAATCGGATGTCGGTGAGACCGTTGGCGACATAGTCCTTCATCGCCCGATTCGTTTCCTCGATGGTCGTGTAGCTGACGAGATAGGACTTCAGCCACAGGCGGTTGCGGTACATCTCGCGGTAGAGGCCGCGCGTGAACGGAAAGTCCCCCGGGTCGCCGATGTCCTCGGCGTAGGAGAGGTGTGCGATGTCCTCGGGCGCATAGTGGTTCTTCAGTTCGATGTGGCTCTGGGTAGCAGTCCTTACCATGTGGCCGAACTTACGATCGATGCGAACGTCGTCTTTCATGCAGCGCGCTCCTGTGGCCTTGCGTGGTCTCAATCTATAGAGCGTCCGGCGGTGCCGAACGCTCACACGTATTTCTCGTACAGCACGCCCGCCTCGCGCAGCGCGCCAATTTCCTCGGCGTTCATGCCGAGCACGTCTGCGAGCACGTCCTCGTTGTGCTCGCCGAGCGTAGGCGCCTGCAAAGCTCCGTCCTGACGGTAAGCGGAGAACTTCACCGGATTGCCGGGAATGTCGAATTCACCGGCGATGCGATCATTGATCGTGCGCACGGTGCCTCGGGCTCTCAGGTGAGGGTGGGAGATCGTTTCCTCCACGGTCAACACCGGTGCGACCGGCACCTGATGCTGCTCCAGCTTCGCGATCGCCGCGTCCCGGTCCGGGAAGGTCGCTAACCAAGTCTCAATCAGGTCCACGACTTCGTCGAGAATCGCGAGCCGCGCTGCATCCGTGCTATAGCGCTCGTCTTTCACGAGCTCTGGACGGCCCATCGCCGCGCACAGATCCTTCCAGTGATGGGCGAAGGCCATGAGGATGATGTAGCCGCCGTTCGTGTTGTAGACGCCGGACGGGCAGACATAGCCGAGATGCCGTCCGCCGCGCGTCGGCTTCATCGCGCCGTGGCTGCCGCTGTACTGATGAATGTTGATTTCGTGGAAGTGGTAGTAGGTATCGAGCAGCCCGATGTCGATGTGCTGACCGACGCCCGTGCGATCCCGGTTGTACAGAGCGGCAAGAATCGCGAAGGCGCCGTGGACGCCACCACTGACGTCGCCCGCGGCGATGCGCGGAATCGAAGGCGCGCGATCGGGCTCACCGATGACAGAGGTCACGCCCGAATGACCTTGCGCGATGGTGTCGTAGCCCGGTTTGGCGGCGAGCGGCCCCGTCTGTCCCATCGCCGAAATCGAGCATAGGACGATATCCTTCTTCAGCGTCTTGAGCACTTCGTAGCTCAGCCCCATCTGCTCCATCGTGCCGGGCTTGAAGTTCTCTACGACCACGTCGACGCGCCCGACGAGCGCCTTGACGAGGGACATGCCGCGCGGATCGCGCAGATCCACGCATAGGCTCTTCTTGCCGAGATTCTGCTGCACGAAGTACAGGCTGCGCTCGTTACGCAGCTTCGAGAACTGTCGCACCATGTCGCCGTTCGGTGCAGACTCGACCTTGATTACCTCCGCGCCGAGCTCGGCGAACATGCGGGTGCACGAGGGGCCGGCGAGCACCCGCGTGAGATCCAGAATGCGCAGACCTGGAAAGAGCGTGCCTTTGTTGTTGTTCACCGGATGACCTCCTACTCGACTTTCTTCGGAATTTTGCCGCGGCTCTTACTTGCTTGACGCTCGTGCTTGGTACGCGCCGTTTTGGCGCCGGTCGGCGCGCGCTTCACGCGATGCGCTTGGACTTTGGCCGTGGTAGCTGACGTTTTTCGCCCGGAAACAGGACTTGCCGCCGTCACGGCCGGCAGCATGATTCCGTCCATCAGCAGCCGTGACGCTTGCTCCGCGACTTCGGTCGCACTCAGACCATCCTTGCGGAACCATTCGATCGACCAGTTCAGCAGACCCATCAGCAGCATGCGGCATACGGACACGTTGACCCCGTCCCGTATCACGCCTGCCGCCTCGGCCTCGGCGAACAGGTTGCGCCAGTAGTCGAGATACGCTCGTCGCCACTCGCGCCGTGCGGCGACGAGCGCCTTGGGAACCTGGTTGATCATGCGGATGCTGGCCGCCACGTAGTCGTCCACCGCATGCATGGCTTCGAGATGGGCGCGGATGGCGCACGCGAACTTCTCGCGCGGCGTGGCACCGGGTGGCAGTGCGCCCACGCGCGCCGCGGTGGCTGCGAAGACGCTGTCGACGCCGTCCTTTAGAATCTGTTCGACGAGCTCATCGCGCGATGCGAAGTGATAGTAGAGGCTGCCGGTCTGCATGCCCGCAGCGGCAGCGATGTCCGAGAGCCGCACGTCGACATAGCCCTTGTCGCGAAACATGCGGGCTGCGGCGTCCAGGATG
>JBFWSI010000052.1:0-11400 GCA_050248455.1 Gammaproteobacteria bacterium
GCGGCGTCGTCGTCGGGACAGAAGTACATGTCGTTGCAGCAGGTCGTGCCGCCGAGGAGCATCTCGGCCACCGCGAGGCGCGTGCCGTCGCGCACGAACTCGCGATCGGCCCAGCGCGCTTCGGCCGGCCAGACGTGATCCTGGAGCCAGGTCTTCAGCGGCAGATCGTCGGCGAGGCCGCGGAACAGGCTCATCGCCGCATGCGTGTGCGCGTTGACGAAGCCCGGGACCAGCGCGTGACGCGGCAGGTGGACGACGCGCGGCGCGGTGTAGTCGCGCGTCGCGACCTCGGTCGGCAGCACGGCGGCGATGCGGCCGTCGCGCACGAGCAGCGTATGCGCCGGCAATACCTCGCCGGCCGGTTCCACCGGGATCACCCAGCGGGCGTGGATCAACTGGTCGACCTGCTGCATACCCTCGATGGACCCGGCCCTCGCCAGCACCGTGGCGCGTGTGGAGGCCGTCGCGTCGGGCGGGGCGTACGCGACGACTGCGCCGCAGACCGGCGAGTCGAGGCGCGTAAGGTACCATAGGGTTTTTCACGTCCGCAGCGACCGCCATGCATGCAGAGCCCCCATCGAATCCCGTGACGCGCGTGGATCCCCTTGCCTGGCGCGACGGCGCGCTGTGGCTGCTCGACCAGCGCCTGCTGCCGACGACGGAAAGCTACGTCGAGTGCGCGACGCCGGCGGCGGTCGTCGACGCGATCAGGACGATGGTCGTGCGCGGCGCGCCGGCGATCGGCATCGCCGGTGCATACGCAATGGTGCTCGCCGCGCGCGACGCATGGGCGCGCGCCGGCGCCCGCTGGCGCGAGGACTGGCAGACCGATGTCGCGGCGATCCGCGCAGCGCGACCGACCGCCGTCAATCTCGCCTGGGCGGTCGCGCGCATGCTCGAAGCGGCCGCCGCGCTCGGCGCGGGCGATCCGGTGCCGGCGCTGCTCGCGCGGGCGCAGGCGCTGCACGCGGAGGATCTGGCGGCGAACCGACGCATGGGGCGGCTCGGCGCCGAGCTGATCGCGCCCGGCGCGGTGCTCATGACCCACTGCAACGCGGGCGCGCTCGCGACCGCCGGGCACGGCACGGCGCTCGGCGTCATCCGCGACGCGCACGCAGCCGGCCGCGTGCGGCAGGTGTACGCGACCGAGACGCGGCCGTGGCTGCAGGGCGCGCGTCTGACGGCCTGGGAGCTCGCGCGCGAAGGCATCCCGGTCAAGCTCGTCACCGACGGCGCCGCGGCCCACGTGATGCGCACGCAGGGCGTGTCGTGGGTGATCGTCGGCGCCGATCGCGTCGCCGCCAACGGCGACGTCGCGAACAAGATCGGCACCTATGCGCTCGCGATCGCCGCGCGTGCGCACGGCGCACGCCTGATGGTCGTCGCCCCGCTGTCGACCTTCGATCCCGCGACGCCGGACGGCGCCGCGATCGACATCGAGGAACGCAGCGCCGAGGAGATCACGACGATCGGCGGCAGCTGCTATGCGCCGCCCGGTGTCGGTGCCTACAACCCCGTCTTCGACGTCACGCCGGCCGCGCTCGTCGACGTGCTCGTGACCGAGGCCGGGGTCGTCGAACGCCCCGATCGGGCGCGCCTCGAAGCCCTGCGCACCGCGCATTGAAGGCGGCCTGCGCGCACGCGTCCGCGAGGGTCCGCAAGGCTTAAGCCCGGGCCCTTTACGTGCTACACTCCCGGCTCTTTTGGGGTCCCTCGTTCCTCAGGAAATTTAAGAACTTATAAAGCCGCCGATGGTCGATTTCGCGCGCCAGCTCTTCCCCGTCAACATCGAAGACGAAATGCGCCAGTCCTACATGGATTACGCGATGAGCGTAATCGTGGGACGGGCGCTGCCGGACGTTCGGGACGGGCTCAAACCGGTCCACCGGCGCGTGCTCTACGCGATGCACGAAGCGAACATCGCGTGGAACCGACCCTATGTGAAATGCGCCCGCGTCGTCGGCGAAGTGATGGGTAAATACCACCCGCACGGCGACAACGCGATCTACGACACGCTGGTGCGCATGGCGCAGGACTTTTCGCTGCGCTACACGCTGATCGACGGCCAGGGCAACTTCGGCTCGGTCGACGGCGACGCCGCGGCGGCGATGCGCTACACCGAATGCCGGCTCGAGCGCATCGCCGGCGAGCTGCTCGCCGACATCGATCGCGAGACCGTCCATTTCGTGCCGAACTACGACGGCAAGGAACAGGAGCCGACGGTGCTGCCGTCGCGCATCCCGAACCTGCTCGTCAACGGCTCCAGCGGCATCGCCGTCGGCATGGCGACGAACATCCCGCCGCACAACCTCGGCGAAGTGATCGACGCCTGCGTCGCGCTGGTCGACGACCCGACGCTGTCCATCGACGAGCTCATGCGCTACGTCCCGGGCCCGGACTTCCCGACCGCGGGCATCATCAACGGCGCCGCCGGCATCCGCGAGGCCTATCGCACGGGGCGCGGCCGCATCTACGTGCGGGCGAAGGCCGAAATCGAGAACGGCGACACCGATTCGCCGACGATCGTCGTCACCGAGCTGCCGTACCAGGTCAACAAGGCGCGGCTGCTGGAGAAGATCGCCGATCTCGTCAAGGACAAGCGCCTCACCGGCATCCGCGAGCTGCGCGACGAGTCCGACAAGGACGGCATGCGCATGGTGATCGATCTGAAGCGCGGCGAGTCGGCGGAAGTGCTGCTGAACAATCTCTATCAGCACACGCAGATGCAGTCGGTGTTCGGCATCAACACCGTCGCGCTGGTCGACGGCCAGCCGCGCACGCTGGATCTCAAGACGCTGATCGAATGCTTCCTGCGCCATCGCCGCGAAGTCGTCACGCGGCGTACGATCTACGATCTGCGCAAGGCGCGCGAACGCGCCCACGTGCTGGAAGGCCTCGCCGTCGCGCTCGCGAACATCGACGAGGTGATCGCGGTGATCAAGGCCTCGCCGAACCCGAACGACGCGCGCGCCGCCCTGACCGGGCGCGCGTGGGCGCCCGGCATCGTGCTGACGATGCTCGAGCGCGCCGGCGCACAGGTGTCGCGGCCGGAGGATCTGCCGGCCGGCTGCGGCCTCGTCGACGGCGCCTATCGGCTGTCCGAGCGCCAGGCCAAGGAAATCCTCGAGATGCGCCTGCAGCGCCTCACGGCGCTCGAGCACGACAAGATCCTCGACGAATATCGCGAGCTGCTGGAGCGCATAGACGACCTGCTCGACATCCTGATCCGGCCCGAGCGCCTGATGGCCGTGATCCGCGAGGAGCTCGTCGAGATCCGCGAGCACTACGGCGACGCGCGCCGCACGCGCATCGAAGTGACGCAGGAAGATCTCTCGCTCGAGGATCTGATCAGCCCGGAGGACGTCGTCGTCACGCTGTCGCATCTCGGCTATGCGAAGTCGCAGCCGATCGACAACTACCGCACGCAGCGGCGCGGCGGCCGCGGACGCGCGGCGGCGCCGACCAAGGACGAGGATTTCGTCGAGAAGCTGTTCGTCGCCAACACGCACGACACGCTGCTGTGCTTCTCGAATCGCGGCAAGGTGTACTGGCTCAAGGTCTACGAGCTGCCGCAGGCGAGCCGCATGGCGCGCGGCCGCCCGCTCGTCAACCTGCTGCCGCTGTCCGAAGGCGAGCGCATCACCGCGGTGCTGCCGATCAAGGCCTTCGATCCCGAGCTCTATGTGCTGATGGCCACACGTCAGGGCACGGTCAAGAAGACCTCGCTCGAGGAATACTCGCGCCCGCGCACCGCAGGCATCATCGCCGTCGATCTCGACGAGGGCGACAGTCTCGTCGGCGTCACGCTGACGGACGGCAAGCGCGATGTGATGCTGGTCAGCAGCGGCGGCAAGGCCGTGCGCTTCGCGGAGAGCGAGGTGCGGCCGATGGGCCGCAACGCGCACGGCGTGCGCGGCATCCGCCTCGCCGAGGGGCAGACCCTGATCGCGCTGCTGCCGATCGACCCCGCGCGCGAGATCCTGCTCGCGACCGCGAACGGCTACGGCAAGCGCACGCGCACCGAGGAGTTCCCGCTTCATGGCCGCGGCGGGCAGGGCGTGATCGCGATCCAGACCAGCGAGCGCAACGGCCAGGTCGTCGGCGCCGTCACCGTCGCGGCGGACGAGGAGATCATGCTGATCAGCGACGGCGGCACGCTGGTGCGCACGCCGGTGCAGGAGGTCTCGGTGGTCGGCCGCAACACGCAGGGCGTACGCCTGATTTCGCTGGCCAGCGGCGAGAAGCTCGTCGGCGTCGAACCGGTCGCGGACGTCGGCAACGGCGACGAGACGGACGACGCCGCGGACAGCTAGGCCTCGCCCATCGCGCGCCCCCGACGCCGTGAACAGCGAAGAACAGGCCCTGAAGGCGGTCCGCGACGAAATCGATCGCATCGACCGCGAGCTCGTGCGCCTGCTCAACGAACGCGCGAAATGCGCGCTCGAGGTCGGCCGCATCAAGCAGACGGCCGGCGCCCACGGCGATCTCTACCGCGCCGATCGCGAAGCCCAGGTCCTGCGCCGCGCGCGCCAGTTGAACGCGGGCCCGCTGAGCGGCGACGAAGTCGCGCGGCTGATGCGCGAGGTGATGTCGAGCTGCCTCGCGCTCGAGAAGCCGCTGACCGTCGCCTACTTCGGTCCCGCCGGCACCTACACGCATGCCGCCGCGCGCAAGCACTTCGGCGGCGCGGTGAACCTGCTGCCGGTGCCGACGATCGACGAAGTGGTGCGCGTGGTCGAGGCGCGCGGCGCCGACTTCGGCGTCGTGCCGATCGAGAACTCGCTCGAAGGCTCGGTCAACCAGACGCACGACTGCCTGCGCGATTCGACCTTGCGCATCGGCGGCGAGGTGCTGCTGGCCGTCCATCACCAGCTGATGTCGCAGGCCGATTCGATCGCCGCGCTCACGCGCATCTACGCGCATCCGCAGGCGCTCGCGCAGTGCCGGCACTGGCTCGACGCGCATTGCGCGCACGCCGAGCGCGTGCCGGCGACCAGCAATGCCGAAGCGGCGCGGCGCGTGACCGCCGAGCCGGATGCCGCGGCGATCGCCGGCGAGATGGCGGCCGAGATCTACGGCCTGCCGCTGCTCGAGCGCAACATCGAGGACGATCCGAGCAATACGACGCGTTTCCTCGTGCTCGGCCACCAGGACGTCGCGCCGACCGGCCAGGATCTGACCTCGCTGTACTTCGTCACGCCGAACAAGCCGGGCGCCCTGCACGAAGTGCTGCGCGCCTTTGCCGACGCCGACATCAGCATGACGCGCATCGAATCGCGGCCGCTGCGCCAGGCGAAGTGGGAATACGTGTTCTTCGTCGACATCGACGGCCACCAGGCCGATCCCGGCGTCGCGGCCGCGCTCGCGAAGGTCGGCGAGACTGCGTCGATGCTGCGCATCCTCGGCTCCTACCCGCGGGCGAGCCTGTGAGCGAGTCCTTCGGACGCCTCGCGGTCGTCGGCGTCGGTCTGATCGGCGGCTCGCTCGCGCGCGCGCTGCGGGCACAGGGCGCCGTCGAACGTGTCGTCGGCTGCGGCCGCGACCGCGCCAATCTCGAGCGTGCGATCGCGCTCGGCGTGATCGACGAATGGACGCAGGATCCGGCCGAGGCCGCGCGCGGCGCCGACGTCGTGGTCGTCGCGGTGACGCTCGGCGCGACCGCGGACATCCTCGCGCGCATCGCGCCTGCGCTGGCAGCGCAGGCCATCGTCACCGACGTCGGCAGCGCCAAGCGCTGCGTGATCGACGCGGCGCGCACGCAGCTGTCGCCGTCGCAGTACGCGCGTTTCGTCGCCGGCCATCCGATTGCCGGCGCCGAGAAGAGCGGTGTCGAGGCGGCGAAGGTCGATCTGTACGAACGGCATCGCGTGATCTTGACCCCGACCGCCGACACCGACGCCGCCGCGCTCGCGACCGTGCGCCGCATGTGGCAGCGCGTCGGCGCCGAAGTCTGCGACATGGACCCCGATCTGCACGACGAAGTGCTCGCTGCGACCAGCCATCTGCCGCATCTCCTCGCCTACGCGCTCGTCGACTGTCTGCTCGATCTGGACACGCCCGTCGACGTGTTCGACTTCGCCGCCGGCGGCTTTCGCGACTTCACGCGCATCGCGTCCAGCAGCCCGGCGATGTGGCGCGACATCGCGCTCGAGAACCGCGCGGCGCTGCTTGCCGTGTGCGCGCGCTTCGAGCAGACGCTCGCCGGGCTGCGGCGGGCGCTCGAGGCCGGCGACGCGGCAGCGCTCGAGACCGCGTTCGCGCGCGCGAAGACGGCCCGCGACGACTTCATGCGGCGGAGGAGCTCATGAGCGGCATCGGCGAAGAACTGAGCGTGCGTCCGGGCGGCGCCTTGAACGGCCGGCTGCGCGTGCCGGGCGACAAGTCGATTTCGCATCGCGCGGTGATGTTCGGCGCGCTGGCCGACGGCGTGACGGAGATCCGCGACTGCCTGCTCGGCGAAGACGTGCGCGCGACGATGGCGGCGTTCCGCGCGATGGGCGTGCGCATCGAGGAATTCGACGAGGGCCGGCTCATCCGCGTGCACGGCGCAGGTCAGGGTGGTCTCGTGCCGCCGCGGGACGTGCTCGATCTCGGCAACTCCGGTACCTCGATCCGACTGATCACCGGCATCCTCGCCGGCGCCGGCATCGCGGCGACGCTGACGGGCGACGCGTCGCTGCGCCGGCGGCCGATGAAGCGCGTGACCGAACCGCTGGCGCGCATGGGCGCGCAGCTCACGACGGCAGCGAACGGCACGCCGCCGATCGTCGTGCAGCAGGGTGCGCCGCTGCACGGCATCGAGCTGGCGATGAACGTCGCGAGCGCGCAGGTGAAGTCGGCGGTGCTGCTCGCAGGGCTCAATGCGCGCGGCCGCACCTGCGTCGTCGAGCCCGCGCCGACGCGCGATCACACCGAGCGCATGCTGCGCGGCTTCGGCGTGCGCGTGGACGTCGACGGGCCGCGCGTGTGCCTCGACGGCGGCCAGCGGCTGCGCGGCGCCTCGATCACGGTGCCGGCGGACCTCTCCTCGGCCGCATTCTTCATCGTCGGCGCGAGCATCGCGCCTGGCAGCGAGGTGCTGCTCGAGAACGTCGGCGTCAATCCGACGCGCACCGGCGTGCTCGACATCCTCGCGCGCATGGGCGCGGACATCGAGCGCCTGAACGAGCGCGACGTCGGCGGCGAGCCCGTCGCCGATCTGCGCGTGCGCGCGGCGAAGCTGCGCGGCATCGACGTGCCGCCGGACCTCGTGCCGCTCGCGATCGACGAGTTCCCGATCCTCTTCGTCGCCGCGGCCTGCGCCGACGGCGTCACGCGCGTGCGCGGCGCGGACGAGCTGCGCCACAAGGAGAGCGATCGCATCGCGACGATGGCCGCCGGCCTGACCCAGGCCGGCATTGCGGTCCAGACCTTCGACGACGGCATCGAGATCGCGGGCGGCCGGCTCGCCGGCGCGACGATCGAGAGCCACGGCGATCACCGCATCGCGATGTCCTTCGCGATCGCGGCGCTGCGTGCGCAGAGTGCGATGCGGATCACCGGCGCCGCGACGATCGCGACCTCGTTCCCGAGCTTCGTCGACCTCGCGCGCGGCGCGGGGCTGGGGCTGTGAACGAGGCCATTCCCGTCGTCACCGTCGACGGTCCGAGCGGGACCGGCAAGGGCACGGTGGCGCTGTGGCTCGCGCGCACGCTCGGCTGGCATTTCCTCGACAGCGGAGCCCTGTACCGGGTGCTCGCGCATCATGCGCTGCTCTCCGGGACCGCGCTCGACGACGAGCCGCGGGTCGCCGCGCTGGCGCTGAGCCTGCCGGTCGCCTTCGTCGAGGCCGATGACGGCCCGCGCGTGCTGCTCGGGGGCCGCGACGTCAGCGCCGCGATCCGCACCGAGGAGGGCGGCGCGGCGGCCTCGGTGGTGGCCGCGCTGCCGGCCGTGCGTGAGGCCTTGCTCGCCCGCCAGCGGGCATTCCGGCGGCCACCGGGCCTGGTCGCGGACGGCCGCGACATGGGCACCGTGGTGTTCCCCGATGCGAGCTTCAAGCTGTTCCTGACGGCGAGCGCCGAGGCGCGCGCGGACAGACGCTATAAGCAGTTGAAGGGCAAAGGAATTGATGTTAGTCTCGCGGCGCTCTTGGAGGACATCCGACGCCGCGATCACCGGGACGAGCAACGCGCAGTTGCTCCGTTGCAGCCCGCTCCCGACGCTGAAATCCTCGATACCACGACTCTCGGGATTCCCGAAGTGGAAGCCCGCGTGAAGCGTCTTTTGCGGGAACGCGGAATCGCCTGACGCGGCGGATGACCATTCGTTCAACCCTTAACCCCGGCTTCGGGGACGGGCGCCTTGTCCACGCCGGCGTAGGCCGGTCGCGGCGCTCCCGTCGAAGCCCTTACAGACAGAAATCAGGTAACTATGTCGGAGAGTTTCGCCGAGCTGTTCGAAAGCAGCCAGATCGCCGCGAAGATGCGGCCGGGCACCATCGTCAAAGGCAAAGTCGTCGCGGTGCGGCCCGACTTCGTCATCATCAATGCGGGACTGAAGTCGGAAGGCGTCGTGCCGGTCGAACAGTTCCGCAACTCGAAGGGCGAGCTGGAAATCGCAGTCGGCGACGAAGTCGACGTGGCGCTCGACACCGTCGAGGACGGCAACGGCGAAACCCGCCTGTCGCGCGACAAGGCCAAGCGCGCCAAGGCCTGGGACGAGCTGGAGAAGGCCTGCGAGGCCGGCCAGAGCGTCACCGGCATCATCAGCGACAAGGTCAAGGGCGGTTTCACCGTCGACATCGAGACGATCCGCGCGTTCCTGCCGGGCTCGCTCGTCGACGTGCGCCCGGTGCGCGACACCAGCTATCTCGAAGGCAAGCCGCTCGAGTTCAAGGTCGTCAAGGTCGATCGCAAGCGCAACAACGTCGTCGTCTCGCGCCGCGCGGTCGTCGAGAGCGAGAACTCCGCCGAGCGCGAAGCGCTGTTCGAGAGCTTGAAGGAAGGCGCGATCACCAAGGGCCTGGTCAAGAACCTCACCGACTACGGTGCGTTCATCGACCTCGGCGGCATCGACGGCCTGCTGCACATCACCGACATGGCCTGGCGTCGCGTCAAGCACCCCTCCGAAGTGGTCAGCATCGGTCAGGAAGTCACCGTCAAGGTGCTCAAGTTCGATCGCGAGCGCACGCGCGTCTCGCTCGGCCTGAAGCAGCTCGGTGAAGATCCCTGGGTCGACATCTCGCGCCGCTATCCGGAAGGCGCGCGCCTGTTCGGCACGGTCACCAACATCGCCGACTACGGCTGCTTCGTCGAGATCGAGCCCGGCGTCGAAGGCCTCGTGCACGTGTCGGAAATGGACTGGACGAACAAGAACGTCCATCCGTCGAAGGTCGTGCACCTGAGCCAGGAAGTCGAGGTCATGGTGCTCGACATCGACGAGGAGCGCCGCCGCATCTCGCTCGGCATGAAGCAGTGCAAGCCGAATCCGTGGGAAGAATTCGCCGCGAGCCACAACAAGAACGATCGCGTCTCCGGTGTCATCAAGTCGATCACCGACTTCGGCATCTTCGTCGGTCTCGAAGGCGGCATCGACGGTCTCGTGCACCTGTCCGACCTGTCCTGGGACATCCCGGGCGAGGAAGCGGTGCGCAACTTCAAGAAGGGCGACGAGCTCGAGACCGTGGTGCTCGCCGTCGACGCGGAGCGCGAGCGCATCTCGCTCGGCGTCAAGCAGCTCGCCCAGGATCCCTTCTCCGGCTATCTCGCCGCGAACGGCAAGGGCGCCGTGGTCAAGGGCCAGATCATCGGCGTCGACGCGAAATCGGCGACGGTCAGCCTCGGCGACGGCATCGAGGGCGTCATCCGCGCCAGCGAGATCTCCCGCGACATGGTCGACGACGCGCGCAAGGTGCTGCGTGAAGGCGACGAGATCGAGGCGATGATCGTCGGCGTCGATCGCAAGCGCCGCGTGATCAACCTGTCGATCAAGGCCAAGGAAACCGGCGACGAAGCGGCCGCGCTGGAGGCCTACAGCGCCGACAACGACAGCGTCATGCGCACCAAGCTCGGCGACCTGCTGAAGGAGCAACTCGACAAGTAAGGGGCCTGCGCGCGCCGGCGTCCCCGGCGCGCGCGCACTGCCGGCCGGTCGATTCGACGCGGTCCAGCGCAGCGCGCCGCTTCCAAGAGGCGAGAACAAGAATGACCAAGTCTGAGCTGATCGAAATCCTGGTCCGCAAACAGGCGCAACTCGGCTACCGCGACGTCGAGCTCGCGGTGAAGACGATGCTGGAGCAGATGGCCCAGACCCTGGCGACGGGGCAGCGTATCGAGATTCGCGGCTTCGGCAGTTTTTCCCTGCACTACCGGCCGCCGCGCGTCGGCCGCAACCCGAAATCCGGCGATCCCGTGTCCCTGCCCGGCAAGTACGTGCCGCACTTCAAGCCCGGCAAGGAGCTGCGCGAGCGCGTCAACGCGCTCGACGAGGCCACGATCCAGGCCGCGCGCGAACGCCGTCGCGCGGCCGGCTACAACGACGACGAACCGGACGAGGACGAGGATTGATCCTGCGCCGGGTGCGCCGCGCCGTCGCGTCGTTCGCGGCGGTTGCATGCGCTGCCGGACTTCCACGCATGAGCAGGAGGCCGTAACGCCATGGGCAGAGTGCTACGCGCGGTCGTTCTCCTCCTCGTTGCGCTCGCGGGCCTGGCCTTCCACGTTCGCAACCACGCGCCGCTGACCCTCGATTTCTACGCCTTCCAGACCGTCGTGCCCGCGTCCTGGCTCGTCGTCGGCGGGCTGGTCGTCGGCGTCGCGCTCGGCGTGCTCGCGATGCTGCCGGAGCGCTGGCGGCTGGCCCGCCAGCTGAAGCGGCGGACCCGCGAGCTCGAGCTCGCCCGCAGCGCGCCGCCTGTGACGGAGACCCCGGTGAGCCCGCTGCCGCCGCCCGTGTGATGGGCATCGACACGCTGTTCGTCGTCGCGGCGTTGCTGCTGCCCGTCGCGGCGCTGTCCGGCTGGCTGATCGGGCGCCGCGAGGCCGCGACGCAGGCCGCGCGCCGCGAGCACTCCTCGCAGATCGCGACCGACTACTTCATGGGCCTGAACTACCTGCTGCACGATCGGCCGGACAAGGCGATCGAGGTGTTCGTGAAGGTGCTCGAGGTCGAGACCGAGACCGTCGAGACCCATCTCGCCCTCGGCAACCTGTTCCGCCGCCGCGGCGAGGTCGATCGCGCGATCCGCATCCACCAGAACCTGGTCGCGCGCTCCTCGCTGGACGTGCGCCAGCGCGGCCTCGCGCTGCTGGAGCTCGGCCTCGACTACATGCGCTCGGGCCTGTTCGATCGCGCCGAGAACCTCTTCATCGAGCTGCTGACACCGGGCTCTACCAGCAGCAGGCGCTGCGCCATCTCGTC
>JBFWSI010000053.1:0-11289 GCA_050248455.1 Gammaproteobacteria bacterium
GCCCGCACGCGCATGCTCGGCCGGCGTCGATACGGAGCATGCCGATGAGCACTTCCTTCACCGATCTCCCCTCTACGATCAACCGCGGGATCCTCGAGTTGCGCAAGGCGCAGCCGGACGCGATGGCAGGCTTCAGCGCGATGGCGAAGGCGGCGATGCAGGCCGGCGAGCACGGCGAGCAGACCAAGGAGCTGATCGCGCTGGCGATCGGCGTCGCCGGCCACTGCGACGGCTGCATCGGCTTCCACGCGAAAGCGCTGGTGCGACTCGGCGTGTCGCGCGCGGCCGTGATGGAGGCGCTGGCGGTCGCGGTCTACATGGGCGGTGGGCCGTCGCTGATGTATGCCGCCGATGCGGTGCAGGCCTACGACGAGTTCAGCGCCGCCCGCGCGGGCTGATCCGCCACGGCGCCGGCGGCAGCGCGCCTCAGCTCACGGCCGCTCGTCGCGGCAGCAGCCACCACAGGATCGCGGCCAGCGCGAACAGCGCGGGCACGTCGCCGATCAGGTTCGCGCGCTCCGCATGATCGTGCGTCGCCTGCAGCGCCATGATCCCGCCGTGCACGACGCTCGACCAGATCGTGAACTGGATCAGGCTGCGGTGCTCGAGCGGGTTGCGGGCTGCCAGGAACAGGAAGAGGCCCAGCGTCGCGTAGACCCCTGCGATCATCTGCTCGTACTCGGTCTGCCGCGGCTCCCAGGCCCAGCCCGCGGGCCACAGCCAGTTCATCAGCGGATAGACGCCGAGCATCAGGAACACTCCGAAGACACGGAGTGCGATGCTCAGGTACGAAAGCTTCTGCGCGTCGTTCATCGTTGCTCCTCCCCTTCGTCGTCCGGTGCCAGCAGTTCCCCGGTGCAGCGATCCCAGTCGTGCCGCCACGGGCAGCGGGGACACGCCCCGCCGCTCGGATAGTCTATGCCCTCCTCGTGCGGACAGCCGATGATGCGGTCCAGCGAAACCAGGCGCCCGACCTTCCGCTGCGCGCAGAAGGCCCCGACTCCGTCGACGATGAAGCCGACGGTTCGGCATGGCGACGCTCGGTCGAGTCGCTTCCTATCGCGCATTCGCAGGGCAGTGTGCAGCGGCGCGGGAGCTCGCTGCAACGTCTGCCCAAGGGCAGCGTCGCGCGGGCGCTCTACGCGGCTCGCCTGGCGTCGGCTCTGCTCTTTAGGCAAAGTCCGACGATGGCAACGGATCCGCGCCCGGCGACCACAGGCCGACGCCCGCTGCGCCTGCTGGGCGCATGGACGGCGCTGCTCTGGCTCGTCACGGCTTACGCGCCCTATGACCGCGGCGACTGGCTGCTCGAGAACCTGCTCGTGTTCGCCGCCGTCGCCCTGCTCGCGCTGACTGGTCGCCGCTTCCGCTTCTCGACGCGATCGTACGCGCTGTTCACGGCCTTCCTGAGCCTGCATTTGATCGGCGCGCACTACACCTACTCGCAGACTCCGTTCGGCTTCTGGCTGCAGGACGCGCTGCACCTGTCGCGCAATCACTACGATCGCATCGTGCATTTCTCCTTCGGCCTGCTGCTCGCGGTGCCGTTCCGCGAAGCGCTGACGCGCGTGGTCGGCGTGCGCGAGCGCTGGTCGTACGCGATGGTCGTGATCACGGTGCTGGGCCTGAGCGGCCTGTACGAGGCGACCGAAGGGCTCGTCGCGATGGTGGTGCGGCCGGATCTCGGCGCCGCGTGGCTCGGGACCCAGGGCGACGCCTGGGATGCGCAGAAGGACACGGCGCTGGCGGCGCTGGGCGCGGCCGTCACGGTGGGCGCCGCGTGGTGGCGCGGGCATCGCCGTGGCGGCGCCGGGCTCAGCCGAAGTTGATCCGCGCCTCGAGGTTGGTGCGCGAATCCGCGTTGTTCAGCGCTTCCTCGAGATCGATGCGCTCTTCCTTGTAGAGGTTGTAGAGCGCCATGTCGAAGGTCTGCATGCCCTTCGCGCCGCTGCCTTCCATCGCTTCCTTCACGCCGCCGATCTGGCCCTTGAGGATCAGATCGGCGATGTGCGGCGTGTTGATCATGATTTCGATCGCGGCGACGCGGTAGCCATCGATGCCCTGCACGAGGCGCTGCGAGATCACGGAGCGGATGTTCAGCGACAGATCGAGGAACAGCTGCTTGTGCAGGTCCTGCGGGAACAGGTTGATCACGCGCTCCATCGCCTGGTTGGCGTTGTTCGCATGCATCGTCGACAGGCACAGATGGCCCGTGTTGCACAGCTCCAGCGCGGCTTCCATGGTCTCGCGATCGCGGATTTCGCCGATCAGGATCACGTCCGGCGCCTCGCGCAGCGAGGAGCGCAGCGCGTTGCGGTAATTGATGGTGTCGACGCCGATCTCGCGCTGATTGATGATGGATTTCAGGTTCGGGTGCGAGAACTCGATCGGATCCTCGATCGTGAGGATGTGGCCGCTCATCTTCTGGTTGCGCTCGTTGACCATCGCCGCGAGCGTCGTCGATTTGCCGGAGCCCGTCGCCCCGACCATCAGGATGAGCCCGCGCTTGTGCATCACGAGGGACTTCAGCACCTCCGGCAGGCCGAGCTCGTCGATGGTCGGAATCTTCGCCGGGATGCGCCTGAGCACCATGCCTACTTCGCCGCGCTGGCGGAACACGTTGGCGCGGAAGCGCGCCGTCTTGTCGTCGAGCGAGATCGCGAAATCGCATTCCATCGTCGATTCGAAGCGATCCGCCTGCTGCGGCGTCATGACGCCGTAGGCGGCGGCCTTGGTCAGATCGCCGGTCAGCACGGTCTTGCCGACCGAGCTCACCTGGCCTTCGATCTTGATCTTCACCGGCGCGCCGACGGTGAAGAAGAGGTCGGAGCCCTCCTTGTCGCGCAACAGTTTCAGGTAGGGCGTGATGTCCATGCGGATCTCCGTGGCGGCGCGCGCTGAAGTCGATCAGCGAATGAGCATGCCTTTTTCTTCGGCGCTCTCCTCGAGCGACAGGTGGTCGAGCCCGCCGAGCTTGTCGGAGGTCTTCGCTGCCTTGCCCTGCAGCTTGATGCGCAGGCGCAGCTCGTTCATCGAGTCCGCGTTGCGCAGCGCATCCTCGTAGCCGATCAGATCGGCCTCGTAGAGATCGAACAGCGCCTGGTCGAAGGTCTTCATGCCGAGCTCGTTCGACTTCGCCATGATCTCCTTGATCATGTGCACCTCGCCCTTGAGGATGAGGTCCGCGATCAGCGGCGAGTTCAGCATCACTTCGATCGCGGCGACGCGCCCCTTGCCGTCGACCTTCTTCAGCAGGCGCTGCGAGATGATCGCCTTCATGTTGAGCGACAGGTCCATGAACAGCTGCTGGTGCCGCTCCTGCGGGAAGAAGTTGATGATGCGATCGAGCGCCTGGTTCGCGCTGTTCGCGTGCAAGGTCGCCATCGCGAGATGACCGGTCTCGGCGAAGGCGATGCCGAACTCCATCGTCTCGCGATCGCGGATTTCACCGAGCAGGATGACGTCCGGTGCCTGGCGCAGCGAGTTCTTCAGCGCAATGCCCCAGTCGTCCGTATCGACGCCGACTTCGCGCTGCATCACGATGCAGTTCTTGTGCGGATGCACGTATTCGATCGGATCCTCGATCGTGATGATGTGGCCGTAGCTGTTCTCGTTGCGGTGATTGATCATCGCCGCGAGCGAGGTCGATTTGCCGGAGCCCGTGCCGCCGACCATGATCACGAGCCCGCGCTTCGTCAGCGCGATTTCCTTCATCACGGCCGGCAGGCCGAGCTGATCGATCGTCGGCACGGTGGTCTCGATCGTGCGCAGGACCATGCCGGTGTAGCCCTGCTGGATGTAGGAGTTGACGCGGAAGCGGCCGATGCCGGCCGGCGAGATCGCGAAGTTGCACTCCTTCGTCGCCTCGTATTCCTTCAGCTGGCGATCGTTCATGATCGCGTAGGTCAGCGCCTTGGTGTTCTCGGCGGTCAGCTTGGTCTTGGAGACCGGCGTGACCTTGCCGTCGATCTTGATCGCGGGCGGGAAATCGACGGTGATGAAGAGGTCGGACCCCTTCTTGTCCACCATCAGCTTGAGCAGGTCACGCATGTACTTGATTGCTTGTTCGCGTTCCATAGGTGCTCTCCCGCTTGCAGCCGCCGTGGGCGCGGCGGTGCTGCCGTGCTAGTGGATGGGTAGGTGCCGTCGCGTCAGAACAGATCCTTGTTCTGGGCCTTGATCTTCGCCTCGACGCGCGACACGAGGCCTTTTTGTACCAGCTGCTGCAGGCATTGATCCAGCGTCTGCATCCCGAATTGCTGACCGGTCTGAATCGCCGAGTACATTTGTGCGATCTTGTTCTCGCGAATGAGGTTCCGGATCGCCGGCGTGCCGATCATGATTTCGTGCGCGGCGACGCGGCCGCCGCCGTTCTTCTTCAGCAGCGTCTGCGAGATCACCGCGCGCAGCGACTCCGACAGCATCGCGCGCACCATGTCCTTCTCCTCGGCGGGGAACACGTCGACGATGCGGTCGATGGTCTTCGCCGCCGAGCTGGTGTGCAAGGTGCCGAACACGAGGTGGCCGGTCTCGGCGGCGGTCAGCGCGAGGCGGATGGTCTCGAGATCGCGCATTTCGCCGACGAGGATGGTGTCGGGGTCCTCGCGCAGCGCCGAGCGCAGCGCCTCGTTGAAGCCCAGCGTGTCGCGATGGACTTCACGCTGATTGATCAGGCATTTCTTGCTCTGGTGCACGAATTCGATCGGATCCTCGATGGTGAGGATGTGGCCGTATTCGGTCTCGTTCTTGTGGTTGATCATCGCCGCCAAGGTCGTCGACTTGCCGGAGCCGGTCGGGCCCGTGACGAGCACGACGCCGCGCGGATAGTCGGAGATGTCCTTGAAGATCCCCGGCGCCTTCAGGTCCTCGAGCGAGAGGATCGTCGAGGGAATCGTGCGGAACACCGCACCCGCGCCGCGGTTCTGGTTGAAGGCGTTGACGCGGAAGCGCGCGAGGCCGGGGATCTCGAACGAGAAGTCGCATTCGAGGAACTCCTCGTAATCCTTGCGCTGCTTGTCGTTCATGATGTCGTAGACGAGATCGTGCACGTCCTTGTGCTGCATCGCCGGGACATTGATGCGGCGGACGTCGCCGTCGACGCGAATCATCGGTGGCAGGCCCGCGGACAGATGCAGGTCCGATGCGCCGTTCTTGACGCTGAATGCCAGAAGCTCACCGATATCCATGCAAGACCCCTTTCCTGATGACGCCGGATCCCTCGGGAGCGGGCGACCTTCGTTACAATGCCGCCGGCAAGGCGCGAGCTAATCCGCTTTGCCAACGTTATCAAGTAAGTAGCTGAGTTGCCATGACTCTTCAGGGCGAGCCCCAGAAGTATAGCCAAGGCCCGGGAGCCGGCCAGCGATGAGCGGCACGGGTCTCGACGCGGTGCTCGCCCGGCTGCGGGCCGCGGAGGCCGCCGCGGGCCGGCCGGCCGGCGCGGTGACCCTGCTGGCCGCGAGCAAGCAGCAGTCGGCGGACACGATCCGCGCGACGGCCGCGCGCGGCCAGCGCATCTACGGCGAGAACTACGTGCAGGAAGCCCTGCCGAAAATGGCGGCACTGGCCGACCTCGACTTGAGCTGGCACTTCATCGGTCGGCTCCAGCGCAACAAGACCCGCGACGTCGCCGCCCACTTCGACTGGTTGCATACCCTCGATCGCGCCGATCTCGCCCGCCGGCTCTCCGCGCAGCGGCCGGCCGGCAAGCCGCCGCTGCAGGTCCTCATCGAGGTCAATGTCGGCGGCGAGGGAAGCAAGGGGGGCGTGACCAGCGCCGAAGTCGCGGCGCTCGCGGCCGAAATCCGGCAGCTGCCGGGGCTCGCGCTGCGCGGCCTGATGTGCCTGCCCGCGCCGGAAACGGATCCGCAGCGCCAGCGCGCGGCGTTCGCGATGCTGCGCGCGACCCTGCACGCGCTGGCCGATCCCGGCCTCGACACGCTGTCGATGGGCACCTCCGGCGATCTCGAGGCGGCCGTCGCCGAGGGCGCGACGATCGTGCGCGTCGGCACCGCGCTGTTCGGCGCCCGCGCTTGAGCGCGGCCTGACGCAGGCCGCCCTGGCGGCCGGATCAGGAGTGCTACACTCCGCGACCACCTCGAACCAACCTGCATACCGCATGACCTCGACCATCGCCTTCATCGGCGCCGGCAACATGGGCCGCGCGATCCTCGGCGGCCTGCGCGCCGGCGGCCACCCGGCGGCCCGGCTGCGCGCCGCCGATGCCGACGCCGCCGCGCGCGAACGCACGGCGCGCGAGCTCGGCGTCCTCACCGACGCCGACAATCGCGCCGTCGCCGCCGGCGCCGACGTGCTGGTGCTCGCCGTGAAACCGCAGCAGCTGCGCGAGGTCGCCCTCAGCCTCGCCGAAGTCACGACGGCGACGCCGCCGCTGGTGCTGTCGATCGCGGCCGGGATCCCGACCGCGGCGCTCGCGGCCTGGTTCGGCGCGGCGACGCCGATCGTGCGTGCGATGCCGAACATGCCGGCCCTGATCGGGCGCGGCACTTCCGCGCTGTACGCGACCGCGACGACCGATGCGGCGCGGCGCGCGACGGCCGAGTCCATCCTGCGCACGGTCGGTGCCGTGCACTGGCTGGCCGACGAGGCCTTGATGGACGCCGTGACCGCGCTGTCCGGCAGCGGCCCCGCCTACGTGTTCCGCCTGATCGAAAGCCTGGCGGCGGCCGGCGCCGCGCTCGGCCTCGCGCCCGAGCTCGCGCAGCGGCTCGCGCTCGAGACCGCGGCCGGCGCCGCCGAACTCGCGCTCGCCTCGCCGCACGATCCGGCGAGCCTGCGCCGGCAGGTCACCTCGAAGGGCGGCACCACCGAGCGGGCGCTCGCCGTGCTCGACGAGGGCGGCCTCGACGCGCTCATCGCCCGCGCCCTGACCGCGGCCCGCGATCGCTCGCGCGCGCTTTCGGAGGAGTTTGGCAGATCATGAATGCTGGCTACGTGTCGAACGCGGGAACCTTCCTGCTCGACGTGATCTTCGGTCTGTTCATCGGCGCGGTGATGCTGCGCCTGTTCCTGCAGTGGACGCGGGCGGACTTCTACAATCCGCTGTCGCAGGCCATCGTCAAGCTGACCAATCCCGTATTGCGGCCTCTGCGCCGCTTCATCCCCGCGTTCGGCCGCATCGACACTGCGAGCGTCGTGCTGATCCTCGCGCTGCAGATGCTCGCCGTGTGGCTCAAGCTCGCGATGGTCGGGGCGAGCGCCGGCGCTGGCGCGATCGTGGTGTTCGCGCTGGCCGAGATCGCGTCGAAGGCGATCTACATCTTCATGTTCGCGATTTTCGTGCAGGTGATCGCGAGCTGGGTCGCGCCCGGCTCGTACAATCCGGCCCTGTCGCTGATCGATTCGATCACCCATCCGCTGCTGAAGCCGCTGCGCGCGGTGGTGCCACCGCTCGGCGGGCTCGATCTGACGCCGATGCTCGCGCTGATCGGCCTGCAGCTCGCGCAGATGCTGGTGGTCGCCCCGCTGCGCGACCTCGCGATGTCGCTGCTCTGAGCCGCGACTGCTGGCATGCGTGGCGCGGCGATACGCTGGTGCTGAACCTGCACATCCAGCCGCGCGCCCGCGCGCCGGGCATCGACGGCCTCCACGGGCCGCGCCTGCGCGTGCGGCTGGCCGCGCCGCCGGTCGACGGCAAGGCGAACGAGGAGCTGATCGGCCTGCTCGCGCTGGCCTTCGCGCTGCCGCGCGGAGCGGTGAGGATCACGCACGGCGCGCATGGCGGCGCGAAGACCGTCGAGCTGAGCGCGCCGCGGACGCTGCCCGCCTGGTTCATCGAGCTCGGAGGCCTGCCTTGTCCGAGCCGCCCGCCGTCATTAGACTCGCGGCCCCGCCGCCGCCCCGGAGACTGAAGGATCCCGCCCGCGATGCCAGCCGGCCACCCCGCGAACAGTGTCGGCCTCGTCACGCCGCAGCGCCTGCGCGTCGATCAGCCGATCACGCTCGAGTGCGGCGTGACGCTCGAGGCCTACGAGCTCGTCTACGAAACCTATGGCCGGCTCAACGCCGCGCACGACAACGCGGTGCTGGTCTGCCACGCGCTGTCCGGCGATCACCACGCGGCGGGCTACCATGCGGACGACGATCGGCGCCCCGGCTGGTGGGACAACTGCATCGGGCCCGGCAAGCCGCTCGACACCGATCGCTATTTCGTCGTCTGTCCGAACAACCTCGGCGGCTGCGCGGGTTCGACGGGACCGCTCAGCGTGAATCCCGCGACCGGCAAGCCCTTCGGGCCGGATTTCCCGATCGTCACCGTGCGCGACTGGGTCGCGAGCCAGGCGCGGCTCGCCGACGCGCTCGGCATCCAGGCCTGGGCCGCCGTGCTCGGCGGCAGTCTCGGCGGCATGCAGGCGCTGCAGTGGACGGTCGACTTTCCGGATCGCATCCGGCACGCGATCGTGATCGCCGCGGCGCCCAAGCTGTCGACGCAGAACATCGCCTTCAACGAAGTCGCGCGCCATGCAATCCGCTCGGACGCGAACTTCCACGGCGGGCGCTACTACGAGCACGGCGTCGTGCCCGAGCACGGGCTCATGCTCGCGCGCATGCTGGGCCACATCACCTATCTGTCCGACGATGTGCTGATGGCGCGCTTCGGCCGCGAGCTGCGCGACGGCAAGCTCGGCTTCGGCTACGACGTCGAGTTCCAGATCGAGAGCTACCTGCGTCACCAGGGCAGCTCCTTCGTGAAGCGCTTCGACGCCAACACCTATCTGCTGATGACGCGCTCGCTGGACTACTTCGACCCGGCGCGCGACTTCGACGGCAAGCTCGCGCAGGCGGTGGCCAGGACGCGCGCCAAATACCTCGTCGTGTCCTTCAGCAGCGACTGGCGCTTCTCGCCGGGCCGCTCGCGCGAGATCGTGCGCGCGCTGCTCGATGCCGATCGCGACGTCAGCTATGTCGAGATCGAGTCCGAGCAGGGCCACGATTCCTTCCTGCTCGAAGTGCCGATGTACCACCGAGTGCTGCGCACCTACTTCCAGGGCATCCCGCTCGCGGAGCTCACGCCGTGAAGCTGCGCGAGGAGCAGGCGCTGATCGCCGACTGGATCAGGCCCGGCAGCCGCGTGCTCGACCTCGGCTGCGGCGACGGCTCGCTGCTCGCGCAGCTGAAGCGGGAGCGCAACTGCGCAAGCTACGGCATCGAGATCGATCGCGAGAACATCGTGCAGTGCATCGCCTCCGGCGTGAACGTGATCCAGTCCGATCTCGATCGCGGCCTGTCCGATTTCGACGACGATTCCTTCGACTACGTGCTGATGACGCAGACGCTGCAGGCCGTGCACTATCCGAACCGGCTGCTGCGCGAGATGCTGCGCGTCGGCCGCGAAGGGATCGTGACCTTTCCGAACTTCGGCCACTGGCGCTGCCGGCTGCAGGTCCTCGCCGGGCGCATGCCCGTCACGCGCCACCTGCCGAGCACCTGGTACGACACGCAGAACATCCACATGTGCACGGTGCGCGACTTCGAGGCGCTGTGCGCGCTGGAGCGAATCGAGATCCTGCAGCATGCGGCGGTGGACACCGCGCACCGCTCGGCGCTCGCGATGCGGCTGCTGCCGAATCTCTTCAGCGAGATCGCGATCTACCGTTTCCGCCGCCGCGGCTGAGCGCGCGCCGGCGCCGGCGCACGGAAGTCCTCCAGCGCGAAGTCGTAGTCGACGATCAGCGGCGCGTGATCGGAGAAGGGCTGCGCGGTGTAGATCGCGACGCGCGCGATGTGCTCGCGCAGCCCCGGCGTCACCACGTGGTAGTCGATGCGCCAGCCGACGTTCTTGGCGCGCGCCTGGCCGCGGTTCGACCACCAGGTGTACTGATCGGGCTCCTGGTTGACGACGCGGAAGGCGTCGATCCAGCCGACCTCCCCGAACAGCCGATCGAGCCAGGCGCGCTCCTCGGGCAGGAAACCCGAGTTCTTCTGGTTCGAGCGCCAGTTCTTCAGGTCGATTTCCCGGTGCGCGATGTTCCAGTCGCCGCACAGCACGAATTCGCGATCGAGATCGCGATGCGCGCGCAGCACGGGCATGTAGCGGGCAAGGAAATCGAACTTCGCCGCCTGCCGCACTTCGCTGGAGGAGCCCGACGGCAGGTAGAGCGAGGCGACCGACAGGCGCCCGAAGTCGAGCTGCAGGTAGCGCCCTTCGCGATCGAAGTCCGGCCAGCCGAGACCGCGCACGACGTGGTCGGGCACATGGCGGCTGAACACGGCGACCCCGCTGTAGCCGGGCTTCTCGGCGTCCTCGAAATACGTGTGCCAGCCCGGCGGCTCGCGCAGCGCCGGCTCGAGCTGAGCGAGCTGCGCCTTCGTTTCCTGCAGGCAGACGAGATCGGCGTCCTGGAGGGCGAGCCAGTCGTAGAAGCCCTTGCGGTGGGCGGAACGGATGCCGTTGCAGTTCAGGGTGATGATGCGCATGCGAGTCGAACGTCGGTGGAGAAAGCGCCCCAAGCGGTCGAAGCCGATCGAGGCCGCCGCTATGATACGCCGTCGTTCACGAGGCGGGTTTCCATGCAGGCATACCAGCGGTCCTTCATCGACTTCGCGCTCGCGCGCCAGGCCCTGCGCTTCGGCAGCTTCACGCTGAAGTCGGGTCGCCAGAGTCCGTATTTCTTCAATACGGGCGTGTTCGATTCCGGCACCGCGCTGGCGCGGCTCGGCGAGTACTATGCGGCGGCGCTGGTCGCCTCGGGCCTCGGTTTCGACATGCTGTTCGGGCCGGCCTACAAGGGCATTCCGCTGGGTGCCGCCGTCGCCATCGCGCTCGCCCGCGACCACGGCCGCGACCTTCCGTTCTGCTTCAACCGCAAGGAAGCCAAGGACCACGGCGAGGGCGGCATGACCCTCGGCGCGCCGCTGGCCGGACGCGTGCTGATCGTCGACGACGTGATTTCTGCCGGCACCTCCGTCAACGAATCCGTGCGCCTCATCCGCGCCGCCGGCGCGACGCCGGTCGGCGTGCTGATCTCGCTGGATCGCCAGGAGCGCGGGCAAGGGGCACTGTCGGCGGCGCAGGAGGTCGAACAGCAGCACGGCATGCCCGTGTTAAGCATCGTTACGCTGGCCGACGTCCGGCGTTTTCTGGCCGATCGTGGCGATGCGGCTCAAGATCTGGCGGCAATCGACGACTATCTTGGTCGCTACGGAGCCGCCCCCCGCGGGACGGCCTGAGCACGTTCAGCGCCGCTGTCGGATTGGCGGCGTATCACGCAATGGGGCGAGGGCCGCGGGTGGCCGGCGTCGGACCCACGGGGTGAATGGTGATGAGCT
>JBFWSI010000054.1:0-11283 GCA_050248455.1 Gammaproteobacteria bacterium
GCTCGACGCCAGCGAGGAGACTGCGCCGGAGGCGATAGGCTTCGGCGTCGTCGTCGAGGATCGCGAGTGCATCGTCGTCGACAAGCCGGCCGGCCTCGTCGTGCATCCCGGCGCGGGCAATCGCGCTCACACGCTGGTCAACGGCCTGCTCCACCGTTGGCCGGAGCTCGCGGCGCTGCCGCGCGCGGGCCTCATCCATCGTCTCGACAAGGACACCTCCGGGCTGCTCGTCGTCGCCCGCACGCCGCGCGCCTACACCAGGCTCACGACGCTGCTCGCCGCGCGCGACATCCACCGCACCTATCAGGCGATCGTCCACGGCGTCGTCGTCGCCGGCGGCAGCGTCGACGCCGCGATCGCGCGCGATCGGCAGCACCGCACGCGCATGCGCGTCACCGAAGGCGGCCGCGAGGCGCGGACGCACTATCGCGTGCTGCGCAAGTTCCGGGCGCACACCCTGCTCGAGGTCCAGCTCGAGACCGGCCGCACGCACCAGATTCGCGTCCACCTTCAGCACATCGGCAGCCCGATCGTCGGCGATCCCGACTACGGCACGCGGCGGCGCCTGCCGCCCGGCGCGACGCCGGCGCTGCTCGCCGCCCTGTCCGGCCTGCATCGGCAGGCGCTGCATGCGTGCCGGCTCGAGTTTCCGCATCCGGGCGGGCGCAAGACCGTCCTCGCGGAGAGCCCGCTGCCGGCCGATCTCGGGGCGCTGTTGGACGCCCTTGCCGACGACGCGGCACATGCCGGCAAGCGCTGAGCCTGGAGTGTCGATCATCGCGCCGGGGTGGGATGCGCCGGCGCGAGTGCGGGCGTGCGTGACGACCCGCCTCGGCGGCGTCAGCGGCGGGGCCTGGGCCGCGCTCAATCTCGCGACGCACGTCGGCGACGACCCGGCCGCTGTCGCCGCCAACCGCGCCCGCCTCGCCGCTGCGCTGGAGCTGCCGGGCGCGCCGCGCTGGCTCACGCAGGTGCATGGCACACATTGCGTCGACGCGGCGACGATCCCAGCCCCGGTCGAAGCGGATGCGTCCCATGCACACACGCCCGGCGTCGTCTGTGCCGTGCTCACCGCGGACTGCCTGCCGATCCTGCTGTGCGATCGCGACGCGCGCTGCGTCGCCGCCGTGCACGCGGGCTGGCGCGGCCTCCACGACGGCGTGATCGCCGCGGCGATCGACGGCCTCGGCGTGCCGGCCGGGCGGCTCTGCGCGTGGATCGGCCCCGGCATCGGCGTCGACGCCTACGTCGTCGGCGAGGATCTGCGCGAGCGCTTCGTCGCGCGCGAGCCCGCGCTCGCCGCCTGCTTCGAGCGCCGCGGCGGCGACTGGCATGCCGATCTGAGCGCGATCGCGCGGCGGCAGCTCGACGCCGCCGGTGTCGGTGCCGTCGCCGCCAGCGGCCTCTGCACCTTCACCGATCCCCGCTTCTATTCCTACCGCCGCGACGGCCTCACCGGCCGCTTCGCGAGCCTGATCTGGCTGTCGTGACAGACTTGGCGTTTCGTAGCCCGGGTGCAGCGTAGCGGCCGGGATCTCCCGACACGCTGAAACGCCCGCTCCCGGGTCGCGCGCTGCGCGCCCCACCCGGGCTATGGGCATTGCCTGCCTTGAAGCTGCAGACCGCGCGCCCCATCTGGGGGATAAGCATTTTCACCTTTCGAGGACGACCGCATGCGCGCGGACAAAATGACAGCCCGATTCCAGCAAGCCCTGGGCGAAGCCCAGAGCAAGGCGCTGGGTCTCGATCATCAGTTCATCGAACCCCTGCACCTGATGGCCGCGCTGCTCGAGCAGGACGGCAGCACCACCCGCAGCCTGCTCGGCAACTGCGGCGTCGACGTCAATGCCCTGCGCACGCAGATCAACCAGGCGCTCGAACGTCTGCCGAAGATCGAGGGCGCCGGCGGCGACGTGCACCCGTCGAACGATCTGCTGCGCCTGTTGAACCTCACCGACAAGCTGGCGCAGAAGAAGGGCGACGCCTATATCTCGAGCGAGCTCTTTCTCGTCGCCGCGCTCGGCGATCAGGGCGAGCTGGGCCGCCTGCTGAAGAAGGCGGGCCTGAAGGAAAGCGCGCTCGAGCAGGCGATCGGCGCGATGCGCGGAGGCGAGAAAGTGAACGATCCGAACGCGGAAGACACGCGCCAGGCGCTGTCGAAGTACACCATCGACATGACCGAGCGCGCCGAGCAGGGCAAGCTCGACCCCGTGATCGGTCGCGACGAGGAGATCCGCCGCACCATCCAGGTGCTGCAGCGCCGGACCAAGAACAACCCCGTGCTGATCGGCGAGCCCGGCGTCGGCAAGACCGCGATCGTCGAGGGCCTCGCCCAGCGCATCGTCAACGGCGAAGTGCCCGAGGGGCTGAAGAACAAGCGCCTGCTGTCGCTCGACATGGGCGCGCTGATCGCGGGCGCCAAGTTCCGCGGCGAGTTCGAGGAGCGCCTGAAGGCGGTGCTGAACGATCTCTCGAAGCAGGAAGGCCAGATCATCCTGTTCATCGACGAGCTGCACACGATGGTCGGCGCCGGCAAGGCCGAAGGCGCGATGGACGCCGGCAACATGCTGAAGCCCGCGCTCGCGCGCGGCGAGCTGCACTGCATCGGCGCCACCACGCTCGACGAGTACCGGCAATACGTCGAGAAGGACGCCGCGCTCGAGCGCCGCTTCCAGAAAGTGCTGGTCGACGAACCCTCGCTCGAGGACACGATCGCGATCCTGCGCGGCCTGAAGGAGAAGTACGCGGTCCATCACGGCGTCGAGATCACCGATCCCGCGATCGTCGCCGCCGCGCAGCTCTCGCAGCGCTACATCACCGATCGCCAGCTGCCCGACAAGGCGATCGACCTCATCGACGAGGCGGCGAGCCGGATCAGCATCGAGATCGACTCCAAGCCCGAGGAGATGGACAGACTCGACCGCCGGCTGATCCAGCTGAAGATCGAGCGCGAGGCGCTGCGCAAGGAGACCGACGAGGCCTCGCGCCGGCGGCTCGCCGATCTCGAGAAGCAGATCGAGACGGTCGGGCGCGAATACGCCGACCTGGACGAGATCTGGAAAGCCGAGAAGGCGATGCTGCAGGGCTCGCACCAGGTGCAGGCCGATCTCGATCGCGCCCGCACCGAGTTCGAGACCGCGCGGCGCAGCGGCGATCTCGCGCGCATGTCGGAGCTCCAGTACGGCGTGATCCCGGAGCTCGAGAAGCGCCTGGCCAGCGCCAGCGGCTCCGATCAGCAGCCGATGAAGCTCCTGCGCAACAAGGTGACCGACGAGGAGATCGCCGAGGTCGTGTCGAAATGGACCGGCATCCCGGTGTCCAAGATGCTCGAAGGCGAGCGCGCCAAGCTGCTGCGCATGGAGGACGCCCTGCACAAGCGCGTGATCGGCCAGGACATGGCGATCGCGGCGGTGTCGAACGCGATCCGGCGCTCGCGCGCCGGCCTGTCGGATCCGAAGCGGCCGAACGGCTCCTTCCTGTTCCTGGGGCCGACGGGGGTCGGCAAGACCGAGCTGTGCAAGGCGCTCGCCGAGTTCCTGTTCGACACCGAGGACGCGCTGGTGCGCATCGACATGTCGGAGTACATGGAGAAGCACGCGGTCGCTCGTCTCATCGGCGCGCCGCCGGGCTATGTCGGCTACGAGGAAGGCGGCTACCTGACCGAAACGGTCCGCCGCAAGCCCTACTCGGTGCTGCTGCTCGACGAGGTCGAGAAGGCGCATCCGGACGTCTTCAACATCCTCCTGCAGGTGCTGGACGACGGGCGTCTGACGGACGGCCAGGGGCGCACGGTCGACTTCCGCAACACCGTCATCGTGATGACCTCGAACCTGGGCTCGGACTCGATCCAGAACATGGGCGACGACGCGCACTACGAAGAGATGCGGGACGCGGTGATGGAGGTCGTGCGCCGGCACTTCCGGCCGGAGTTCATCAACCGCATCGACGAGGTGGTGGTCTTCCACGGCCTGCGGCGGGCGCAGATCCGCGCGATCGCCGAGGTCCAGATCGGCCTGCTGCGCCAGCGGCTCGCCGAGCAGCGCATCGGGCTGGAGATCTCGGTCGCGGCGGTCGATAAGCTCGGCGAGGCGGGTTTCGACCCGGTCTACGGCGCCCGGCCGCTGAAGCGGGCGATCCAGTCGCAGCTGGAGACGCCGCTGGCCCAAGCCCTGCTCGAAGGCCGTTTTGCGGCCGGCGACACGGTCCAGGTCGACGTCGTGGATGGAAAATTCGCCTTCGGGAAGTAGCCGAAACAGCCCTTCAGCGCGCCCGTCAGAGGGCCGGCCGCGCCGGAAAATTGTCCGGCGCGGTGGTTATTTACCGGTGTTTCATCTACTATTTTTTCACATTCCCGGGAATGCCGAGGCGTAGCCCACGTGGCCGTAACCCACAACCGCGTGCCCTTGACGGGTCTTGCGCGCAAGCTCGTGAACGACGGGCTGCTCGACGAGCAGTCCGCGGTGCGCGCGTTCCAGACGGCGCTGTCGAGCAAGATCCCGTTCGTCAAATACCTCATCGACAACAAGCTCGCCGACGCCCGCATCGTGGCGCAGGCGGCCTCGCAGGAGTTCGGCGTCCCGCTGGTCGACATCGAGGCGCTCGAAATCGAGCCGGACGTCGTCAAGCTGGTCAGCGAGGACTTGATCCAGCGCCACCATGCGCTGCCGATCTTCAAGCGCGGTAACCGCGTCTTCATCGCCCTCTCCGATCCGACCAACCTCCAGGCGCTGGACGAAATCAAGTTCCACATCGGCGCCAACACCGAGGCGGTGCTGGTCGAGGAGAACAAGCTCGCCAGGGCGATCGAGAAGGCGCTCGCCGCCGCCGACAGCGGGCTCAACGACATGGAGGAGTCCGACTTCGAGAATCTCGACGATCTCGAGGTCGGCTCACAGCAGGAAGCTCAGCAGGAAAGCTCGGACATCGACGACGCGCCGGTCGTGCGCTTCGTCAACAAGGTGCTGCTCGACGCGATCAAGCGCGGCGCTTCCGACCTGCACTTCGAGCCCTACGAGAAGTACTACCGCGTGCGTTTCCGCGTCGACGGCATGCTGGCCGAGATGGCCAAGCCGCCGATCGCGCTGGCCGGCAAGCTCGCGGCGCGCATCAAGGTCATGTCGCGCCTCGACGTGTCCGAGCGCCGCGTGCCGCAGGACGGCCGCATCAAGCTCAAGCTGTCGAAGACCAAGGCGATCGACTTCCGCGTCAGCACCTGCCCGACCCTCTACGGCGAGAAGGTCGTGATGCGTATCCTCGATTCGGACGCCGCCAAGCTCAACATCGATCAGCTCGGCTACGAGGATTTCCAGAAGGAGCTCTTCCTCAAGAACCTGCACAAGCCCTACGGCATGTTCCTCGTCACGGGACCGACGGGCTCCGGCAAGACGGTGTCGCTGTACACCGGCATCAACATCCTGAACCAGGAAGACATCAACATCTCGACCGCGGAGGATCCGGTCGAGATCAACCTGCCCGGGATCAACCAGGTGCAGGTCGACGAGCGCACGGGCATGACCTTCCCGAAGGCGCTGAAGGCCTTCCTGCGCCAGGACCCGGACATCATCCTGGTCGGCGAGATCCGCGATCTCGAGACGGCGTCGATCGCGGTCAAGGCCGCGCAGACCGGCCACATGGTGATGTCGACCCTGCACACCAACGACGGCCCGCAGACGCTGACGCGCCTGCAGGACATGGGCATTCCGCCGTTCGCGGTGGCGACGACGATCAACCTGATCACGGCCCAGCGTCTCGCCCGCCGCCTGCATCCGGACTACCGGGTACCGGTCGATCTGCCGCCGGATGCGCTGCTCGCCGAAGGCTTCACCGAGGACGATCTGCGCGACGGCATCAAGCTCTATGGCCCGGGCAACGGCGGCGCGGAATGCCCGTCGGGCTACAAGGGGCGCGTCGGCATCTACCAGGTGATGCCGATCAGCGACGGCATGAAGCGTCTGATCATCGAGGGCGCCAATGCCGTGCAGCTCGCCGACCAGGCGGCCTCGGAAGGCGTGTGGGACATCCGGAAGTCCGGCCTGCAGAAGGCCAAGCGAGGCCTGACGAGCCTCGCCGAAATCAACCGCGTGACGGTGGAGTGAGCGAACGATGGCACAGGGCGTCGCAATCAAGTCGGACATGTATGTCTGGGAAGGCATCGACAAGAACGGCAAGCGCGTCAAGGGCGAGATGTCCGCCCAGAGCGATTCCCTGATCAAGGCCACCCTCCGCCGCCAGGGCGTCAATCCGCTGAAGGTCAAGAAGAAGCCGAAACCCCTGTTCGGCGACGCCGGCGGCAAGATCACGACCAAGGACATCACCGTCTTCAGCCGCCAGCTGGCGACGATGATGTCCTCCGGCGTGCCGCTCGTGCAGTCCTTCGAGATCGTCGGCCGCGGTCACGAGAACAAGGCGATGCAGGCGCTGATCCTGTCGATCAAGTCCGACATCGAAGCCGGCGGCGCGCTGACCGAGGCGCTCGCGAAGCATCCGAAGCACTTCAACGAGCTGTTCGTGAACCTCGTCCAGGCCGGCGAGCACGCCGGTATCCTCGAGGACATCCTGCACAAGCTCGCGACCTACATGGAGAAGACCGAGGCCCTGAAGTCGAAGATCAAGGGCGCCTTGTTCTACCCGATCGCGGTCATCGTGGTGGCGTTCGTCATCACCTGCATCCTGATGATCTTCGTCATCCCGCAGTTCGAAGAGCTGTTCAAGGGCTTCGGCGCCGATCTGCCGGCGCTGACGCGCGTCGTGATCGACATGTCGAACTGGTTCCAGGAGAAATGGTGGGTGCTGCTGCTCGCCATCGGCGGCACCATCGGCGGCCTGTGGAACCTCAAGAAGCGCTCGCTGAGGTTCGCGCACTACCTCGATCGCATCTCGCTCAAGATCCCGGTCGTCGGCGACATCCTCAACAAGTCTGCGATAGCGCGCTTCGCGCGCACGCTGTCGACGATGTTCGCGGCCGGCACGCCGCTGGTCGAGGCAATGACCTCGGTGGCCGGCGCCTGCGGCAACATCGTCTACTACGACGCCGTGATGAAGATGCGCGACGAAATCGCGACCGGCACGCAGCTCCAGGTCGCGATGCGCGACACGGGCCTGTTTCCGAACATGGTCGTGCAGATGGTGGCGATCGGCGAGGAATCCGGCGCGCTCGATTCGATGCTCGGCAAGGTCGCCGACTGGTACGAGCAGGAAGTCGACGACGCGGTCGACGCCCTGACCAGCCTGCTCGAACCGCTGATCATGGCCGTCCTCGGCGTCATCATCGGCGGCCTCGTGGTCGCGATGTACCTGCCGATCTTCAAGATGGGCCAGGTGGTCTGAACGCGCGCGGCGGCGCCTTCTCCCTACAATCCGGTCGGCCGCGTGCGCTGGACGCGGCGGCCGCCGTCCCAGCGGCGACAGCCCCATGGCGATTTTCGACCTGCTAGCCACTTCGCCCGCCGCGTTCAGCGCCGTGCTGGGCGTGTTCGGCCTGCTCATCGGCAGCTTCCTGAACGTCGTCATCCACCGGCTGCCGATCATGCTCGACCGCGAATGGCGGCGTGACTGCACGGTGCTGTTGACGCCCGCTGCGGTGCTGCCCGTCGAGGAACGCTACAACCTCGCGACGCCGCGCTCCTGCTGTCCGCGCTGCGGCAGCGCGATCCGCGCAATCGACAACGTGCCGATCCTGAGCTGGCTCGCGCTGCGCGGTCGCTGCCGCCATTGCGGCGCGCCGATTGCGGCACGCTATCCCGTCATCGAAGCCGTCGCCGGTGCGATGGGCGCGCTGATCGCGTGGCGCTACGGTTACGGCATCGCCGCGCCGCTCGCGGCCGTGATGGCCTGGTGCCTGCTCGCGCTCGCGGTCATCGACTACGACACCATGCTATTGCCCGACTCGCTGACCTTGCCGCTCCTGTGGCTGGGCCTCGCCGCCAACCTGTTCGGTGTGTTCGTCCCGCTCGAGTCCGCCGTCATCGGCGCGATGGCGGGCTATCTCGTGCTGTGGCTCGTGTACTGGGCCTTCAAGCTCGCGACCGGCAAGGAAGGCATGGGCTTCGGCGACTTCAAGCTGCTCGCGGCGATCGGCGCCTGGCTCGGCTGGCCGGTGCTGCCGTCGGTGATACTCGGTGCCGCCGGTGTCGGCGCCGTGCTGGGCCTCGCGATGATCGCGCTGCGCGGTCACGAGCGCAGCAAGCCGATCCCTTTCGGACCCTATCTCGCGGCCGCCGGTTTCCTCGGTCTCGTATGGGGCGACTTCGTATCGGGGCTGCTCACGCGCGGCGGCGGCCTGTGAGCACGCGGCCGCTCGTCGTCGGCGTCACCGGCGGCATCGGCTGCGGCAAGTCGACGGTCTGCCGCGAGTTCGCGGCGCTAGGCGCACCGGTCGTCGACACCGACGAAGTCGCGCGCGAGGTCGTCGCCAAGGGCACGCCGGGGCTCGCCGCGATCGTCGCGCGCTTCGGGCCCGAGGTGCTCGCCGCGGACGGCACGCTCGATCGGCGGCGCCTGCGCAGCATCGTCTTCGGCGACGATGCAAGCAGGCAGAGGCTGGAGGCGCTGTTGCATCCGCTGATCCGAGCGCGCACCGACGAACATGTGCGCGCGGCGAACTATCCGTACTGTCTCGTCTGCATTCCGCTGCTGGTCGAACGCAAGGGCGGCAGCCGCGTCGATCGCGTGCTCGTGATCGATTGTCCCGAAGAGATCCAGATCGAGCGCGTGATGGCGCGCGACAAATTGACAGCGCCCGAGGTAGAGGCAATCATGCGGACCCAGGCAACGCGCGCGGCACGCCTCGCCGTCGCGGACGACGTGATCGAAAACATCGGCAACGTCGAGAGGATCCGGCCCGCCATCGGGGCCTTGCATCGACAGTATCTCGACCTGGCCCAGCGGACGCGGGAACCCGATTAGCAAGATGCAGCCGGCACGCACGACGACTCTCCAGCAACAGCTTTTTCCCGCGGCCGACACCTACACGCTTTACGAGCAGCCGCTGAACGAGCGGATGCGCTCGCTGCTGCGCCTCGAATACCTCTTCCAGTCGATCGCGCAGAGCATGTCGCGCGAATCGCCGTGGGATGCGCGCAACGCCATTGCCAGCATGATCGATGTAACGGATCAGCTCGCACGCGCTGATATCAAAGGCGAATTGATCAAAGAGATCGAGCGCCACGCGACGATCGTGAGCAGCTTGCGCAACAACCCCGGCGTGAATCAAACCACACTGGAGCTCACGCTCGCGCGGCTCGAGCCGCTGCTCACCTTGCTCAAGTCGAACGCCTGTCAGCCCGGCGCAAAACTGCGGCAGAGCGATCTGATCACGCAGGTCCGTCAGCGGCTCGCGATCCCCGGCGGCGTGTGCAGCTTCGACCTGCCCGGCTTCCATCACTGGCTCAACCGCGCGCCGGAGCGCCGGGCCGAGCAGATGAACGACTGGATGGAAGATCTGCGCATCGTCGAGGATGCGGTCCACATCACGCTGAAGCTCGTGCGCGAGAGTGCCGTGCCCCACAAGGTCGCGGCAGTCAACGGCTTCTACCAGCAGAATCTCGACACCAGCGCCGCCTGCCAGCTCGTGCGCGTGATCGTCGCGGACGGCGACGACGCCTTCCCGGAGATCAGCGGCGGCAAGCACCGCTTCACGGTGCGCTTCCTGCGCTATACCGAGCAGTGCGCGCGTCCGCAGCAGACGACCGACACGATACGCTTCGAGCTGCAGCTCTGCGGGCTATAGTCCCAGGCTTTCGCTCAGCGCCTCGTCGTCGAGCGCGGCGTCCCCGTTCCAGAACGCGCCGATTCCGGCTATCCCGATGCAACCTGCCCGCAGTGCCTCGTCGAATTGCGCGGGCCCGACGCCGCCGAGCGCGTACGCGGGCAGCGCCGACGGAGCGAGGAGCGCCGCGACCGCCGACCAGCCGAGCGGCCTTGCCGCCGGGTGCGAGGCGGTCGCGAGCACCGGTGAAATCAGCACGAAGTCCACGCCGATGCGCTGCGCCTGCGCGAGCTCGTCGGCATCGTGACAGGCTGCGCTCAGCAAGACCGTGCGCGGCACGGGGCGCGTCGCCGTCGCCGCGAGCCGGCGCGCATCGAGGTGCGCGCCGTCGGCACCCAGCTCGAGCGCGAGCGCGGGCTCCGCATTGAGCAGCAGTCGCGCGCCGCGGGCGCGACAGCACGCGAGCGCCGACACCGCGAGGGCGCGATACGCGGCGGGCGACAGCGCGGGCGCACGCAATTGCACCAGGCGCGCGCCGCGGGCGAGACAGGCGTCGAGGGCCTCGATGAAAGCCGGGGGCCCGGCATCCGGCGCCGGCGTGACGACGCAGGCGCGCGGCAGGCGTGCGGCATTCACGATCGGCAGGTTGGCGGCCGGAAAGGCGTGGGCGTCGAGCGCCGACGGCGCGACCCAGCGGATCTCCTGCCCTTCGCGTCCGTGCGGCGTCCCTTGCCAGCGATCGACGACGAAGACGTCGAGCAGCACGCGTCGCGTCGCGTAGTCGTGCGGGACGCGAATCAGCGGAATCGCGCGCCGGATCGTGATCCCGAGCTCTTCGTCGAGCTCGCGCGCGAGCGCGTCCACGCGCGCTTCGCCGGCGTGACGCTTGCCGCCGGGAAATTCCCACAGATTGCCCTGATCGACGTGCGCGGGCCGGCGGCTGAGGAGGATGTGCCCGTCGCCGCGACGGATGACGGCGGCGACGACCTGCAGCCGGTCGTCGTCGATGCTCGAATCCGTTTGCTGCCCGCTCATCGCGAGACGGCCGACACCGCGCGCGTCAGCTGCGGTACTCGGCGTTGATCTTCACGTAGTCGAACGAAAAATCGCAGGTCAGGACGGCGCAGCGCGCGGATCCCCGCCCGATGACGATGCCGATTTCATACTCGGCGGTCTTCATCACGGCGGCGACGGCGGACTCGTCATAGCCCGGCACGGGCTCGCCGCCGCGCACGATCGCCACCTCGCCGATGCGGATGTCGATGTCGGCGATGCGGAGATCGGGCACGCCGGAGCGCCCCACCGCAGCGAGGATCCGTCCCCAGTTCGGATCGGAGGCGAACAGCGCCGTCTTCACCAGCGGCGACTCCGCGACGGCATAGGCCGCGCGCAGGCAGTCCCGGTCGCTCTGTCCACCGTCGACGACGACGGTAACGAGCTTGGTCGCGCCGTCGCCGTCGCGCACGATTGCGCGCGCCAGATCCGTGAACACCGCGGCGACGCCTTCGACGAAGGCGGGCCAGTGTGGATGCGCGGGCGTCAGCGTCGGCCCGCCGGCGCGACCGGTCGCGATCAGC
>JBFWSI010000055.1:0-11248 GCA_050248455.1 Gammaproteobacteria bacterium
ACCCACCATTGCGTATAAATCTCCCCGGGCCGGATCTCCGAACGTCGCGCAGGCGGCCGTTCCATCGGGCGCATACCAAAGAACAACGCGCGCTCGGTGCGGCAGCCGCCGCGCCGACGACGGGCACAGGAGAGGGAACATGAAGGGAACACCACTGCGTGCGGCGATCGCCGGCGCGCTGCTCGCCGGCCTGAGCGCCGGCGCCCAGGCGCACATCCACGACGTGCGGACGATCGACTTCCAGGGACTCACGACCGGCGCCATCTCCGGCAATCCCAACCTCGCGCCCGGCACCGGCGGCATTTGCCCCGGGGCGGCCTGCTACGAGGAAGACGGTGTGCTGATCGGCGTGGTCAACAACCCGACACCCGAAGCCGAGCACCTGCATCGCACCGGCACCTCGGCGGATCGCAAGCTCTCCTACCATGCGGATTCGACCGGCATCTACATTCGCGCCAAGGATGGCCACGAGTTCGCGCTGCTGTCGCTCGATTTCGACGCAGCGATCTCGGACGAGAATCCGGACGACGGCCTGAACGACGTGTGGGAAATCCTCGGCTTCGATACCGCGGTCAATCCCAATCTCAGCTCCGGCGACGGCACGAACTACGCGACGCGCGTGGCCTACCAGACTGTCGCCAACGGCACGGTCGCGACCGGCGCGACGCCGCTGCTGCTCGATCCCGCGTTCCAATGGGTCAACGCCGTCTGGATCCATTACAAGGGCTTCCCCGCGGTGCCGGGCACCAACGGCCTGCCGTCCAAGGATTTCGCGCTCGTCATCGACAACATCACGGTCGGCCCCGCCGTCGAGCCCGTGCCGCTGCCCGCCGCGGCGTGGATGATGGGCCCGGCCGTGATCGCGCTCGGCGCGCTGCGCCGTCGTCGCACGCCGGCCTGAACGGCCGTGTCCTCCGGGCCTGCGCCGGCCGCCCGTCGGCGCAGGCCTGCGTCCCTCGTCTCGCGCGGCGCGACGGCAGCTTGCGCGCAGGACCGCGGGCCTGCCATTCTCGCCCGTCGCCCGAATCGTCTTGCTCCCATGTGGCGTTCGCTGCCCCTGCTGCTCGTCCTGTCGACGCTCGCCGGTCCGCTGTCCGCAGCCCAGCGCATCGCGCCGGGCGATCCCGTGCCGGCCTGCGCCGCGCTCGACGAGGCCCGGCGCGCGGCCTATGCCGGCCGCGTGACCGTGATCGACTTCTGGGCTTCGTGGTGCCCGCCGTGCCGCAAGCTGATGCCGCTGCTCGACGAACTGCGCGCCGCGCGCGCCGCGGACGGCCTCGCCGTCGTCGCCATCAACGTCGACGAGAAACGCAAGGACGCCGAGCATTTCCTCGCCCGCGTGGCCGTGCGCTATCCCGTGGTCTTCGATCCCGCCGGGCACTGTCCCGCGGTCTTCGGCGTGCCGGGCATGCCGACGACCTATCTCGTCGATCGGCGCGGCATCGTGCGCCACGTGCACAGCGGCTTCCGCGAAGACGACGCGCAGGCCCTCGTGACGGACATCGACGCGCTGCTCGCGGAGCCCGCGCATGACTGAGTGCGCAGCGCGCGTCGCGCTGATCCTCGCCTGTCTCGTGCTGGCCGCCTGCGCGCAGGTCGAACCCTGGCAGCGCGGCACGCTCGCGCGCCGCGACATGCAGCTGGCGCCGGATCCGGCGCTCGCGGCGCTGCGCGATCACCTGCACGTCAGCAAGGAGGCGGCGCAGGGTGGACACCGGGGCGAAGGCGGTGGCTGCGGCTGCAACTGAATCCTCGCGCGCGCTGTTCGCGCTGACCACGGCCGCGCTCGCGCTGCCCGGCATGCGGGCCGCGGCGGCGTTGCCGGCGAGCGACCCATCGGCGACGGCGCAGTTCGGCTACTACCAGGAAAGCGACAGCCGCATGCGCGTCGAGATCTGGCACGGCGATCTCGTGCTGCCCTATCGCGATCGCTTCGAGCTGTCGGTGAGTCTCGATCGCGATACCTACAGCGGCGCGACGCCGGCCTTCAGCCTGCCCTCGGCGATGACGAGCCGGCCGAAATACGCGCAGAACGACGACGGCAGCCCCGCTTCGGCGCTGTCACTGGCCGACGTCGTCACCGCGGCTTCACAGGGCGTGAGCGCGGGCGAGCTGACGATCCTCGGCGGTCTCAATGCGTACAAGGAGTTCGTCGATGCGCGAGCCGCCGCCGAGGCGGCGTTCATCGCGGCCAGTCCACGTCCGCTCTCACCGCCGGTACCGCCGACCCTGCCCGGGCCCGTGACCCTGGACTTCCAGGGCATGACGCTGGGCTCCTATGCCGGCGCGGCGAATGCGGCACCCGTCGCCGGCGGCGCCTGTCCCGGCCTCGGCGCGCTAGGCTGCTACGGCGAGGACGGCATGCTGGTCGGCATCGTCGCCGACGCGACGAATCCGATCGCGCACCTGCACCGCGTCGGTCCCGCGGCGAACCGCGCGCTCGGCTATCACGCGGACTCGAGCGGAATCTACGTGCGCGCGCTCGACGGCGCTGCCTTCAATCTCGACAGCCTGCTGTTGCGCGCGCCGATCTCGGGCACCAATCCCGACGGCGGCGCCGACGACGTATGGGAGATCCTCGGCTTCGATACCGCCGTCGATCCCACGCTCGGTGCCGGCAACGGCGTCGACTACGCGACGCGCGTCGCGCGCCTGTCGATCGCCAACGGCTTCGACGGCACGCTGAACCTGCCCACGAGCTTCGACAACATTCGCGCATTCTGGATCCACTATCGCGGCTATCCGCAGACGCCGGCCGACGGCAAGGACTTCGAGCTGCGCCTGGACGACGTCGCACTGGGCGGCGTGCAGGCGACGCCGGGCGACACGCCGGCGCAGCTCGCCTGGGCCGCGGCGCTGGAGCGCAGCGTCGCCATCGCGCAGTTCCAGGCCGTGCTCGATCGCGCCGTGCCGCGCGGCGATCGGCCCGTGCAGCGCTTCCAGAACCAGCCGCGCGAATCGCGCACGCAGCCGACCTTGAACGCGCGCTGGTTCTTCGACGATGCGACCCTGCGCGTCGGCGGCGGCGTGTCCGACGAGCCGGACTTCGAATCGAGCTTCGGCTCCTTCGATCTCACGCGCGAATTCAACGCGCGCCTGAGCAGCGTCACGCTCGGCTACGGCTACACGCGCAACCGCATCTCGCGCAGCGGCGCGAGCCATGCCGGCCACGCGCAGGATCACGGCGGGGAGCACAACGCGACCGACTATCCCGCGCTCGACGCGCGCAGCGAATACCACACCGTCACCGCGAGCCTGGGCCAGGTGCTGGCGAAGGATCGGCTGCTGCAGATCTCGGGCAGCTTCACCCACCAGTCGGGCTATCTCAGCAATCCCTACAAATTCGTCTACGTGCGCGGCGAGATCACGGCCGAGGAATACTACGCGCTGTGGCAGGCCGGCGCGGGCGAGGTCGACTGGGCGTCGGTGACGCCGCTCGAAGTCGCGGGCATCGAGCTCTTCCGCGAGCGCCGGCCGGATCGCCGTCGCCAGCTCGCGCTGTCGACGCGCCTGAACCAGCATCTCGCTGCGCTGGATGCGAGCCTGCAGCTCGACTATCGCTGGTATCGCGACGACTGGGACGTCGATGCGCACACCTTCACCGTCGAGTGGTACCAGTCGCTGCCGCGCGACATCGAGCTCACGCCGTATCTGCGCTACTACACGCAATCGCGCGCCGAGTTCTTCGCACCGTACTTCCTCGCGCCGCGCGCCGATCACACCTATTCGAGCGACTATCGCCTGTCGGGCTTCGGCGCCTTGAGCGGCGGGCTGCGCCTCGCGAAGGCCTTCGGTGCGGGATTGAAGCTCGAAGCGGGCGTCGAGTACTACACGCACCAGGGCGATCTGAAGCTCGGCGGCGGCAGCGCCGGCGACTATGCGGATTTCGACAACTACCTCGCGCATGCGTCCCTGAATGTCGATCTGGGCGCGGTCGGCGGTGGCCACGGTGAGCACGCCGCGCATCGGGCGCACGCGCCGGTGCCGGCCGGCGTGATCGCCGCGCACGGGCTGCCGAAGGACGGCGTGATGCTCGCGTATCGCTACATGGACATGCGCCAGGACGGCGCCTTCCGGCTCGGCTCGTCCTCGCTCGCCGACGCGGCGGTGGCGGCGCAGTGCGGGCAGGCCGCATGCCGCGCGCGTCCGTCGTCGATGACGATGCGCATGCACATGCTCGAAGTGATGGTCGCGCCGACCGAGCGCCTCACCTTGATGCTGATGCCGCAGACGATCGACGGCGAGATGGAGATGCGCGCGATCCCGGGCGCGGATGCCGCCACGCATGCCGGCGATCACCAGAGCGACGGACTCGGCGACACGCAGTTCGGTGCGCTGCTGCGCGTCCATGAGCACGGCAATCAGCAGCTGCAGGCGGGCCTCCTGTTGAGCGCGCCGACCGGCGAATACGCGGCGACGCGCGACGGCAGCGCGGACGCGGCGCCGCAGGACTACGGCATGCAGCGCGGCAGCGGCACCTGGGATCTGCGGCCCAGCCTGACCTGGCTCGGCGCGCAGGGACGTTGGTTCTACGGCGCGCAGCTCGGTGCCGTGTTCCGTCTCGAGGACGCGAACGACGCCGGCTACGCGCTCGGCGACGGCTGGCAGGCGAGCGGCTGGGGCGGCGTGCAGTTCCTGCCCTGGCTCGCCGGCACGCTGCGCGTCGTCCATGCGAGGCAGGACGCGGTGCGCGGCGAGCTCGCGCGCGACGAACCCGTCGAATCGCCGGCCGAGCTGCCGTTCAATCAGGGTGGACGCTACACGGATCTCGGCCTCGGCGCGGTCGCGACCGTCACGGGCGGCGCCTTCGCCGGCCATCGCTTCAGCACGGAGTGGCTGCAGCCCGTCGCCGACGATCCGAACGGTGCGCAGCTCGAGCGCGACGGCGCGCTGATGGCGAGCTGGTCGTTCGCATTCTGAGCCGGCGGTGAACGAGCAACCGACGCTCGAACACCGCTTTCGCGCGATGGGCAGCCCCTGCGCGCTGCGTCTCCACGGCGCGTCCCGCGCATCGCTGCAGACCGCGGCCGCGGCAATCTGCAACGACGTCGCGCGTCTCGAAGCGCGCTACTCGCGCTATCGCGAGGACAGCCTGCTGTCCGCGATCAACGCGATTGCGAACACGGGCGGGCGCATCGAAGTCGACGCCGAGACTGCGCAGCTCCTCGACTACGCGGCGACCTGCCACCGCGAGAGCGACGGCCTGTTCGACGTGACGGCCGGCGTGCTGCGCGCGGCGTGGCGCTTCGATCGCGCGCAGCTGCCCACGGCAGAGGAGGTCGCGGCGCTGCGCTCGCGCGTCGGCTGGTCGCGACTGCGCTGGTGCTCGCCGTGGCTGGAGTTTCCCGAACCCGGGCTCGAGCTCGACTTCGGCGGCATCGTCAAGGAGTACGCCGTCGATCGCGCGGCGACGATCGCCGTCGAGCACGGCGTGACGCAGGGGCTGGTCAATCTCGGCGGCGACGTGCGCTTGGTCGGCGCGCGGCCGGACGGCGCGCCGTGGCGCGTCGCGATCGCGCATCCGCGCCGGCGCGACGAGGCGCTGGTGACGCTGTCGCTGACGCACGGCGCGGTCGCGACCAGCGGCGACTACGAACGTTGCTTCGTCGTCGACGGCGTGCGCTACGGCCACCTGCTGTCGCCGCGCACGGGCTGGCCCGTGAAGCGCCTCGCCGCAGTCACCGTCGTCGCCGATCTCTGCCTGGTCGCCGGCAGCGCCTCGACCATCGCGATGCTGAAAGAGGAAGAAGGCCCCGAGTGGCTCGCCGCGCTCGGCCTGCCGCACCTGTGGGTCGACACCGAAGGTCGCCTCGGCGGCGATCTCGCGCCCGGATGAAGATCCCGGGTTCCGCTACGCTGCGCCCGGGCTACGAGAAGGGAGCGATGTAGCCCGGAAAGAGCGCGCAGCGCGTAACCCGGGAGCGGCGTTTCGCCTCGCGAACGACTCGCCCTCAGCCGCGCATCTTCACCTGCTCCCATGCCGGGTGCAGGCTGGCCGTCGCGCTCGGACGCGCATTCATGCGCTGGTACCACGCGTTGAGGTTCTTGAGCGCCGGGTTCAGCGGCTGGCCGACGTCCTTCGCGAAGTCGAGGCAGCAGTACAGCGTGACGTCGACGAAGCGCGGCGCATTGCCGCAGATGTAGTCGCGGCCCGCGATCAGGCCGTCGAGCTTGGTCAACCACTCCTGCGCCGTCGCCTTCAGATCGGCGGCCGCGGCGGGGATGCAGTGCACGCGGTTCTTGAACAGCTCATAGCCTTCGGCGAAGCGGAAGCCGTTGTAGACGTGCTCGGTGATGTTGAGCTCGACGCGCCGCTGCCAGGTGCGGGCCATGGCGCGCTCTTCGGCGGTCGTGCCGATCAGCGCCGGCGTCGGATGCTTCTCTTCGAGGTATTCGCAGATCACGGCGGTCTCGGCGATGACGGTGCCGTCGTCGAGCTCGAGCGCCGGCAGCTGACCGCCCGGATTGCGCTTCAGATAGCCTTCCTTGCGATTCTCGCCGCCGAGCAGGTCGATCTCCTCGGTCGGCAGGGACAGGCCCTTCTCGGCCATGAACATGCGCACGACGCGGGGATTCGGGCCGAAAGAGTCGATCAGTTTCATGTAGAGCCTCCAGATGGTCGTTGTCTCGGATCTGCGCGACGCGATCTCGTTGCCGCTGCGGCGCGACGACGATGGGCGCGTTTCCGCCTCGCGGCGGGGGAAGCGCCACGGTAGGGGGCAGGTGGGAGGGCGTCAACCGCGCGCAGGACGTGGCATCGAGCCTGCGTCCAGGCCCCTCGGCAGCGCGTGCTACCATGCTTCACCGTCCATCTAGATCTTCATATCCGCAAGCGCGTGACCGCCCGTCCGAGCCTTCCGTCGCCCTGGCAGACGCTGGCCTGGTGCCACTACGAGGAGGCGCAGGGCGAACCGCTGCGCGATCCCGCGATAGAAGCGGCCGCGATCGCGGCCGGCCCGGATCTGGCTTCGCGCATCGTCGCGCGGGCGCGCGCCTTCTGTGCGCGCGAAGGCCTGGACGCGGCGCTCGTCGCCCACGCCCGACGCGGCCGCCAGGCGCTGGTCCTCGCCGTCGCCGCGGGTGCCGTCATCGGGCTCGGCACCGCGCGCCTGATCCCCGAGGCCGCGCCGGCGCGCGCCAACGTGATGGACATGCTTGCGGCGCTGCTCGCCCCGAATCTCGTTGCGCTCCTGCTGTGGCTCGTGCTGCAGGTCGCGGCGACGCTGCGTGGCAGTGGCGCGGCCGGCAGTCTGCTGGGCCGCACCTTGCAGCGGGGCCTCGAGCGCCTGACGCGCGGTCTCCGCGCGCGGCGCGATCCGCGTGCCCGCGCGGCGCAACGCGCGTGGTTCGACTACCACGCAGGGACGGCGGCCGGGCGCGCGCGACTCGCGCTGCTGTCGCATGCGTTCTGGCTCGCGCTCGCGCTGGGCGCGATGCTCGGCTGCTGGTGGCTGCTGAGCCTGCGTCAGGTCGATTTCTACTGGGGCAGCACACTGCTCGGGCCCGAGGCCATCGGCCGCATCATCGAGACGATGGCGCGTCCGGTCGCCGCGCTGGGACTGCCGGTGCCCGCTGCGGCCGACATCGCCGCGAGCCGGCTCGACGCCGTGGCGAACGATCCGGCGCTGCGCGCGCGCTGGGGCTGGTTCCTGCTCGGTGCGCTCGGCGTCTTCGGCGTGCTGCCACGCGTGCTCGCGCTCGCACTGTGCGGCGCGCTGGTACAGATCGGCGATCGCCGCTACCGGCCCGATCTGTCGCAACCGGGCTTCTTCCGCCTGCGGCCGGTGCTGATGCCCGAACCCGCGCACACGCGCGTGCTCGATCCGGACGAAGGCGCGGCGCGTGCTCGACCCACCGCCGCCGTCGCGGCGCCGGGCCGGCCGCCGCCGTCGGCCGCCTGGGTCGCGCTCGAACGCACGCTGCCGGCGCCGCGCGACGCGCTCGATCTCGGCACGATCGGCGATCGCGGCGATCAACAACGCCTGCTCGCGACGCTCGCGCAGCCGCCGGCCTGGCCTGCGCTCGTGATCCATGCGCCGCTGGCCGCGACGCCGGATCGCGGCGTCGCGCAGTTCGTCGCGAGCCTCGTTGCCGCGGCGCGCTGTCCGCTGTGGTTCAGCATCGCGACCGAGGACGACGAGACGCTGCCGACGACCGAGCGCGCCGCGCGCATCGAGGACTGGCGCGCGCTGGCGGAGACGGCCGGCATCTCGCCCGCGCGGATCGTGGAAGCACGAACGTGAACGCGGCGCGCGTCTTTCGCGTCGCCGTGATCGGCCACACGAATGCCGGCAAGACCTCGCTGTTGCGCACGCTCGTGCGCGATCGCGCTTTCGGCGAAGTGTCCAGCCGGCCGGCGACGACGCGCCACGTCGAGGCCGCGACGCTCGATCTCGGCGACGGTCATCTGTTGGAGCTCGCCGATACGCCGGGCCTCGAGGACTCGATGGGCCTGCTCGATGCATTGCACGCGGCGGATCCCTCGCCGCGCGCGAGCGGCGCGGCGCGCCTGCAGGCCTTTCTCGACGGCCCGCTGGCGCAGACTTCCTTCGCGCAGGAAGCGAAGGCCTTGCGCCAGCTGCTCGCGAGCGATCTCGCGCTCTACGTCGTCGATGCGCGCGAGCCCGTGCTCGGCAAATACCGCGACGAGTTCGCGATCCTCGCCTCGTCCGGCAAGCCCTGTCTCGTCGTGCTCAATTTCACCGCGAGTCCGCGCGCCGAGACCGCGCGCTGGCGCGAGGCGCTGCACGGCGCCGGCATCCACAACGTCACGGCCTTCGATACCGTGGTCTTCGACGCGGCCGACGAGCGACGGCTGTGGCAGCAGGTCGGCCTGCTGCTGCCCGCGGCGGAGGCGACCTGCGCGCGCCTGCTCGCGCGGCGCGAACAGACGCGTGAACGCGAGCGACGGCAGGCCGCGCGACTGATCGCCGAAGCGCTCGTCGACTGCGCCGCGCTGCGCGTCGCGATCGATGCGCCCGGCGCGGAGCTCGCGACGCGCGTGTGCAGGCGCGAGGCGGCGCTGAGCCGCGATCTGCTTGCGCTGTATCGCTTCGCGCCGGAAGACTACGCGGGCGGCGAGCTGCCGCTCGCGAGCGCGACGTGGACGCTCGATCCCTTCGACGCCGAGCTGTTGAAGGAGCTCGGCTTCAGTCTCGGGACCTCGGCGGCGAAGGGCGCGGCCGCGGGCGCGCTGGTCGACGCCTTGACGGCGTTTCATTCGTTGGGCGCGGCGACCGCCATCGGCGGCGCGCTCGGCGCCGGCGTCGACGCGGTATCGCGACTCGTGCGCCGGCTGCGCGAGGGCGGCGTCGACTACGCGCAGATCGACGCCGCGACCGCGCGCTTCATCGCGCGTCGCGCAGTATTGCTGGTGCGCGAGCTGTCGCGCCGCGGACACGCGGCGCAGACGCCGCTCGCCGCGCGCAGCGAGCTCGCGATGCCGCTCGCCGGCGAAGCGGCGATCGCGAAGCAGCTCGCGCGCGCGGCGCGCCATCCGGCATGGTCCGAGCTCGGCGACGACACGGACGCCGAGGGCGATCGCGACGACTGCGTGCAGACATTGTCGACGCTGCTGGACGCCGCGCTCGCCCACGAACTCGAAGGCTCGACGCGATACACAGACCCAGCGAAGGAGTAGACGATGCCGATACTGAAGCCCGACGCCGCCGAAGTCGCGCAGCTCGCCGCGCGCCTCGGTTACCGCCTGAGCGAGGAGGACGCCGCGCAGTACGCAGGCCTGATGGCCGGCATGCTGGGCGGCTACGACGCGCTCGAACAGGTCGCCGACGATCTGCTGCCCGTGCGCCATCCGCGCGGCGCCTGGCAGACGCCGCGCGCCGAGGACAATCCGCACAACGCGTGGTACGTGCGCACGTCGATCAAGGGCGCGGCGCGGGGCCCGCTCGCGGGACGGCGCGTGGCCGTCAAGGACAGCATCATGGTCGCGGGCGTGCCGATGATGAACGGCGCTTCGCTGCTCGAGGGCTATGTGCCCGCGGTCGATGCGACCGTCGTCACGCGCGTGCTCGATGCCGGCGCCGAGATCGTCGGCAAGACGCACTGCGAGTATTTCTGCCTTTCCGGCGGCAGCCACACCGGCGCGCAGGGCCCCGTGCACAATCCGCACCGGCACGGCTGGTCGTCCGGCGGTTCATCGAGCGGCAGTGCGGTGGTGCTCGTCACCGGTGAAGCGGATCTTGCGCTCGGTGCCGATCAGGGCGGCTCGATCCGCATGCCGTCCTCGTTCTCCGGCACGGTCGGCCTGAAGCCGACCTACGGCCTCGTACCGTATTCGGGCATCGCGCCGATCGAAGGCTACATGGATCACGTCGGGCCGATGACGATGACGGTGCGCGACAACGCGCTGCTGCTGGAGACGATCGCAGGCGCGGACGACTGGGATCCGCGACAGCGCGCGGTGCCGTCGGTGACGCCGGGCTGCTACACGCGCGATCTCGACCGCGGCGTCGCGGATCTGCGCATCGGCGTGCTGCGCGAAGGCTTCGGGCTGCCGTCCTCGGAAGCGGACGTCGACGCGAAGGTGCGCGCGGGCGCGGCGCTGTTCGCGCAGCTCGGCGCGACGGTGGAAGAGGTCTCGGTGCCGATGCACGCACTGGGCCCGGCGATCTGGACGCCGGTCGGCATCGACGGCCTCGCCTCGACCGTGCTGTCGACGCAGGGCTTCGCCTTCGGCCGCCCCGACTATTATCCGGTCGACATGATGGAGCATCTGCACGAGCGCCGCGCACGCATCGACGAAGTGCCGCCGAACGTGAAGCTCTTCACCCTGGTCGGTCGCTACGTCATCGAGCGCTACGGCTACACCTGGTATGCGAAGGCCGCGAACCGCGTGCGCCGCCTGCGCGCGGGCTACGACGAGGCGCTCGCGGCCTTCGATCTGCTGTTGCTGCCGACGACGCCGATGAAGGCGCAGCCGCTGCCGGCGCCGGGCTGCGGCATCGCCGAGTGGGTGCGGCGCGCGACCGAGATGCTGGCGAACACCTGTCCGACCGACGTCTCGCACCATCCCGCGATCAGCATTCCCTGCGGCAGGTCCGACGGCCTGCCGGTGGGGCTGATGCTGATCGGGCGGCACTTCGACGAAGCGACGATCTATCGCGCCGCCCATGCCTTCGAGCAGACGGGCGTCGCTCAGACCTGAAGCACGAAGCCCTTCAGGTATTCGCCTTCGGGAAAGGCGGTCGCGATCGGATGATCGACGCCCGCCGCGAGCTGGTGGACGATG
>JBFWSI010000056.1:0-11222 GCA_050248455.1 Gammaproteobacteria bacterium
CCGTGCGCTGGACCGGCGGCGGCGGCTTCGGCGATCCGCTCGATCGCGCGGCCGAGGACATCGACGCGGATCTCGAGTCCTATGCGATCACGCCGCAGGCGGCGCAGGACATCTACGGCGCGGTGCTCGACGCGAACGGCCGCGTCGGCGTGGCGCGCACCGAGGCCAGGCGCAAGTCGCTGCGTCTCGCGCTGGTCGCGAAGCACGGCAGGAAGGGCGTGGTGCGCGAGGGCACGTTGCTGTGCGAAGCGAGCGTCAACCTGCACGTGAAGAGAGACGCGCACGGCAGCTACTGGGCCTGCGCGAAATGCTCGGCCGATCTCGGGCCGTCGACGGCAAACTACAAGGACGGCTGCCTCCACGAGGCGCTGCCGGTGTCCGCATCGAACCCGCTGATCGGCGATCCCGGCCGCTTCATCGACGATGCCGTCAGCTTCCGGCGCTTCCACTGCCCCGGCTGCGGCGCACAGATCGACAACGAGATCGCGGTGACGAAGGACCCGGTGCTGGCGGACATCGCCGTCACGCCGTGAGCGCGGACATCGGCTCCGTAGCCCGGGTGCAGCGTAGCGAAACCCGGGATTCGGGCGCTGACTGACGAAGCAAAAGATCCCGGGTTGCGCGCTGCGCGCTCCACCCGGGCGACGGGCTGCGCTCAGCAGGCCAGGGTTGGCACAGGAAACTCAATTCGCGTTACGCAGAAGGCTGCCTTACGTTTGGCGTGCGGCGCGTTCGCCATATCAAGGGTTTCATATCCCGGACGCCCATTTGACTTTATGTCTTCGGTAGACGCCGCGAGCGGGTACGAATCTGCTCGGCTCATCGAGGCTGCCCATGGTGACGTCCATGCGAGACGACCGGTCCTCGGAGCGCGCTGCTCGTCCCGATCGGGAGGAATCGATCTTCGCTCTCCGAATGCTCCGGATCGGAAATGAGCAGGGTCGCCTCGAGCGCGACAGGTTCCGGAACGACATCAATCGCGACGAGAAGCGCGCAGGGAGGCAAACGCTGGCCCCCGGATTCGCTGCGCTCATCCGGGCTACAGGAAGTCGGGCCGATCGACTTCAATGCTGCCGATAAACCCACCTCAGCAGCGCATTGATCAACTCGCCGCCCGCCCCGTGGTTCGCGGTCGGGTGATTGACGAGGAGCACGACGACGTAGGTCTGGCCCGTCGCGGTGAGCACGTAGCCCGCGACCGCGGCGACGTCATTGAGATGGCCGGTCTTGAGGTGCATGCGGCCGGCTTCGGGGGCGTGCTTGAAGCGGTTGCGCATCGTGCCGTCGAGGCCGGCCAGCGACAGCGAGGCGAGATACTCGGGCATGTAGGGGCTCTTCCAGGCGTGCAGCAGGACGCCCGCCATCGTGCGTGCGCTGATCCGCGTGCTGCGCGACAGGCCCGAGCCGTTTTCCATCGCGAAGCCTTCGTCGGCGATGCCGGCCTTCGCGAGCCAGGCCTCGATCACGGCAGCGCCCTGCTCGGGCGCCAGCGGCGGCGGGAAGGACTCGGCCGCGAGGCCGTAGAGCATCGCGTCCGCCATCACGTTGTTGCTCCATTTGTTCAGCGGCCGGATGAGCTCGGCGAGCGGCGGTGAGTACCAGGTCGCGTAGGGCCTGGCGCCGGGCGGCTTGGCGGCGCGCGCGACGCCGCCGTCGAGGCGTCCGCCCCATTGCTGCCACACGGCCTTGAACGCGCCGTAGGCGTAGCTCGCAGGGTCCATCGCCGTGCGCGGCAGCGACTGCTCGCCGCAGCCGGTCGGGTAGTTGCCGCTGAAGACGACGCGGTTCGGGTTCGCGGGCTCGGGTATCGTCATGCGCACGGCAGAGAGAATGCCGCGGCACTTCGCGCGCACGAGCTTCAGCTGGTTGACGATCTCGAGATTCGGCAGATCCGGGTTCGCGCGCACGAGCACGCTGCCGTCGCCGCGCGGCGTGAAGGTGAAGGTGAAGGCCTTGAAGTTCACCATCAGCGCGTTCGGCTGCACGTTGTAGAGGCGCAGCGGCTGCCCGTCGAAGGCCGCGGCGTCGCGCGACACCGGCGCATAGTGGCTGTCGTCGACGAGCAGCCGCCCCGTGATCCGCTGCAGGCCGCGGCGGCGCAGCTCGCCGGCGAACTTCCACAGCTCCTCCTCGACGAGCCAGGGATCGCCGTAGCCCTTCAGCAGCAGATCGCCGTCGAGCACGCCGCCGACGAGCGGGCCCAGCGCATAGGCCTCGGTGCGCCAGCGGTGCGTGGGTCCGAGGATCTCGAGCGCGGCGTAGGTCGTGACGAGCTTGATCGTCGAGGCGGGATTGCGCGGCGTGTCGATGTTGAAGGCGAGCGCGGGCTGCCGCGCGGCGACGTCCTGCACGTAGAGGCTGACGGCGCTGTCGGGCAGGTGATGCGCGCGCAGGATGCGATCGAGCGGGGCGGGCAGGGCGGCGGAGAGCGCGCTCGGCGCCAGGAGCAGCAGCGCCACGGCGAGCACGCGTCGGAAACGAACAGGCATGCGCGCAGTGTAGAGAACGGAGGAACGCTCTTGTAGCCCGGAAGCCCAGGCTACGAACTCCGGAGGAGCGCGGCGAATCCGGTCGATGGGGAGATCTTTCGTCATCGGACGACTGGCGGTGCGCGGCGGCGACCCGTATCGTCGACCCATCGTTTCGCGCCGACGGAGGGCCGCATGCGAGAGATCGTCGTCGCCGCCACGCAGATGGCCTGCAGCTGGGATCTCGCCGCCAACCGCGCGAACGCCGAGCGCCTGATCCGCGAGGCCGTCGCGCGCGGTGCGCGGCTCGTGCTGCTGCAGGAGCTGTTCGAAACCCCGTACTTCTGCCAGGACCAGACCTCGCGCCACTTCGCGCTCGCGCACGACGCAACGTCGAGCCCGCTGCTCGAACGCTGCGCGCGCCTCGCGCGTGAGCTCGGCGTGGTGCTGCCCGTCAGCTTCTTCGAGCGCAGCGGCAACGCCTACTTCAATTCGCTCGCGATGATCGATGCCGACGGCAGCCGCCTCGGCGTCTATCGCAAGTCGCACATCCCGCAGGGGCCGGGCTACGAGGAGAAGTTCTATTTCACGCCGGGCGACACGGGCTTCCGCGTGTGGAAGACGCGCGTCGGCGTCGTCGGCGTGGCCGTCTGCTGGGACCAGTGGTTTCCCGAAGCCGCGCGCGCGATGGCGCTGATGGGCGCGGAGATCCTGTGCTACCCGACCGCGATCGGCTCCGAGCCGCAGGATCCGACGCTGGACTCGCAGCCGCACTGGCAGCGCGTGATGCAGGGCCACGCCGCGGCGAACATGCTGCCGCTCATCGCCTCCAATCGCGTCGGCGTGGAGCAGGGCGATGCCGGTGAGCTGCGCTTCTACGGCAGCTCCTTCATCGCCGACGAGACCGGCGCGCTGCTCGCGCAGGCCGCGCGCGACGGCGAGTCGGTGCTGACGGCGCGCTTCGATCTCGATGCCCAGCGCGAGCGCCGCGCGGCCTGGGGCCTGTTCCGCGATCGCCGTCCGGATCTCTACGGCCGCCTGCTCTCGCACTGAGGGAAGCTTTCGCGGAAGCTCTGCTTTCGCAGCGTTTCCCGCGCGCGATTTTCGCACTGCACACCCTCATGCGGCGGGTACAGCGTGCCGAACACGAGTGTTAGCATGCGGCGACGACACGCGCAGAGCCGCGGCGCGCAGCGCGGCGGAAACCTACGACGAGCGGCCCTCGAGGCCGCAGGGGAGAGATGCATGGCCATGCGCAAAGCGCGGCCGGCGCCGCGCCTGCCTCACGGCTTTTCGGCGCTCGAACGCTGGCTCGACGACTGGGTGCTCGCGGACTCCACCGCGCGCTTCGACAAACGCCGCACGACGCCGCTCGCGGACATCCGCGCGTTCTACGACGGCGTGCTGCCGCACGCCGAGCGCGCGCTGGACTATCTGTCGCAGCGCCGGCTCGGCGAGCTGGACGAGGCCGAAGAGCGCCTGCTGAAACTGCTGCTGTCGCTGGCGGAGATGGGGCCCGCGATCGAATGGTACGGCGCGGGCAGCTATCCGGATCCCTTCGATGCGCGCCGCTTTCCGCTGGTCGTGCAGCTGCCGGACACGGCGCCGCAGGCAGCCCTCGCATGAACGAGAAGCTCACGCTGACGCCGGCGAACCTCACGCTGCGCCATCCCGAGCTCGGCACGGGCCCGGTGCCGACGGACATCTACTGGCAGCCCGAGTTCTACCGGCGCGAGCTCGACGCGATCTTCAAGCGCGCGTGGCTGTGCGTCGGGCGCGTCGAGCAGGCGGCGAAACCCGGCAACTTCTTCCAGAAGAAGATCCCGACCTTCGATTTCTCGGTGATCGTCGCGCGCGCGAAGGACGGCAAGCTGCGCGCGTTCTACAACGTGTGCCGGCATCGCGGCAATCACGTCGAGCTGCGCGAGCACGGCCACTGCGTCGGCTTCACCTGCCCCTTCCACGGCTGGACCTACGGCCTCGACGGCAAGCTCGTCGGCGTGCCGGATCAGAAGGCCTTCTTCGATCTCGACAAGGGCGAGCTGCACCTGCGCCAGCTGCCGCTCGAGACCTGGGAAGGCTTCGTGTTCGTGAACCTGGCCAGCGAGCCGCCGATGACGCTCACCGAGTTCCTCGGCGAGCACGGGCGCGATCTCGAGGGCTATCCCTTCGATCGCGGCACGGCGATCTTCGAGTATGAAGGCGTCATCGACTGCAACTGGAAGTGTCTCGTCGATTCCTTCTGCGAGACCTATCACGTGCCGATACTGCATCGGCACTCGGTGAAGGACACGCTCGCCGGCCCCGACAACCCGCACGGCCGGCTGATCGACATCCGGCTCAAGGGACCGCATCGCACGCAGTCGGTGTGGGGCAACGTGGCTTACCGGCCGAATCCCGTGCAGGGGCTCGCCTTCAAGCATGCGCCCGGGCCGTCGGTGACCAGCGGCGCCGTCGACGAGCACACCGTGCTGCCCAAGGGCTTGAACGAGACGCGCGCGCCGAACTGGTCGATCGACGTCACCGTGTTCTTCCCGAACTGGATCGTCGTGATGGGCAGCGGCATGTATTTCACGCACCAGATGTGGCCGCTCGCCGCGAACAAGGTGGTGTGGCAGATGCGCGGCTTCCTGCGCCCGGCGATGAACTCCGCGCAGCGTTTCGGCCAGGAAAACTCGATGGTCGAGCTGCGGGACGCGGTGCTGGAAGACTGCAATACGCTGGAGCGCATCCAGCATTCGCTGGACCAGGGTCTGCTCGGCGAGTTCGTCTTCCACGATCACGAGCTCGCGCTGCGCCACCAGTATCACGTCGTGAAGCAGTGGGTGAAGGATTATGAAAAGGGACTGAAGAAGGCGCGCAAGGCAGCGAAGAAGCAGGCGAAGACAGCCGGCAAATAGGCCGGTACCAACAGGGGAGAACACATGGACTTCATTCGACCGGCGGCACTGGCCGCCGGCCTCGTGCTCGCGCTGGGCGTGGCACAGGCCGAGACCCTCGTCGACGACAAGGCGCTCGCCGACGAGCAGCAGGGCGACAACTGGCTGGGCTACGGCCGCACGCATTCCGAGCAGCGCTACAGCCCGCTCGACGGCATCACGGCCGACAACGTCGCCGGGCTCGGCGTCGAATGGGTGCTCGAACTGCCCAAGGATCGCTCGCTGATCGCGACGCCGCTGGTCGTCGACGGCGTGATGTACTTCAACGGCAGCTTCAGCGTGACGCGCGCGGTCGACGCCGTGACGGGCAAGGTGCTGTGGGAGTACGACCCCAAGGTCGTCGAGCATGCCGGCGACCGGTTTCGCATCATGTGGGACTGGAACCGCGGCATCGCGTACTGGAAGGGCAAGGTGCTGATCCCGACCGTCGACGGTCGCCTGATCGCCGTCGACGCGAAGACGGGCAAGGAGCTGTGGAGCTCGCAGACTTTCGATCCCAAGGACGCGCTGTTCATCTCCGGCGCGCCGCGCGTGTTCCGCGACAAGGTGATCATCGGCAACGGTGGCACCGAGTGGGGTCCGGCGCGCGGCTTCGTCACGGCCTACGACGTGGAGACCGGCAAGCAGGCCTGGCGCTTCTACACCGTGCCCGGCAATCCGGCCGACGGCTTCGAGAACGAAGCGATGGAGATGGCCGCGAAGACCTGGACCGGCGAATGGTGGAAGCACGGCGGCGGCGGCACCGTGTGGCACGGCATGACCTATGACCCCGAGTTCAACCGCGTCTACATCGGCACCGGCAACGGCTCGCCGTGGAACCAGAAGATGAGGAGCCCCGGCGGCGGCGACAATCTCTTCCTCTGCTCGATCGTCGCCGTCGACGCCGACACCGGCGAATACGCCTGGCACTACCAGACGACGCCGGGCGAGACCTGGGACTACAACTCGAACATGGACATCGTGCTCGCCGATCTGAGCATAGCCGGCAAGCCCGTGAAGGCGCTGATGCACGCGCCGAAGAACGGCTTCTTCTACGTGATCGATCGCGCGACCGGCAAGCTGATCTCGGCCGAGAAGTTCGGCAAGGTCGACTGGGCGACGCACGTCGACATGCAGACCGGTCGCCCGGTCGAGCGCGCGGGCGCGCGCTACGAGGACGGCGAAGAGCTCGTATGGCCAGGCCCCTTCGGCACGCACAACTGGCCCGCGATGTCCTTCAATCGCGACACCGGGCTCGTCTACATTCCCGTCATCGAAATGGCCGGTCTCTTCAACGACAAGTACACCAAGCCCAAGGCCTGGCAGTCGCCGCACTACAAGTTCGATCCCGGCGTCGACTTCCTGCGCGCGGACGGGCCGGCCGACTGGGGTCACTCGGCGTTGCGCGCCTGGGATCCCGTGCAGCAGAAGCTCGTGTGGGAAGTGCCGACGCCGGGCGTGTGGAACGCCGGCACGCTGACGACGAAAGGCAATCTCGTCTTCCAGGGCCGGGCCGACGGCGTGCTCGTCGCCTATCGCGCGAACGACGGCAAGAAGCTGTGGGAGCAGGCGCTGGGCCTCGGCCTCTCGGCGCCGGCGGTGACCTATGCGGTCGACGGCAAGCAGTACCTCGCGCAGCTCGTCGGCTGGGGCGGCGCGATGAGCGCGACCGGCGGCTCGATGGCCGCGCAGCACGGCTGGAGCTATCGCGCGCAGCCGCGCCGCCTCGTCGTGTTCTCGCTCGACGGCAAGGGCAGCGTGCCGACGATGCCGTCGCCCGCCTTCGCGAAGCCGCTGAAGGAACCCGAGTTCGTCGTCTTCGACGAGCTCGCCGAACGCGGCAGCTTCGTGTGGTCGCAATCCTGCGGCATGTGCCATGGCCCGGCCGGCACCGCGGGCGGCTATGCGCCGGATCTGCGCGCCTCGCCCGTGATGCTGAACGACAAGGCGCTGCACGAGATCGTCTTCGACGGCGCGCGCCGCGAGCTCGGCATGCCGAACTTCAAGGACATCACCAAGGACGATCTCGTCGCCGTCCAGCACTACATCCGGCGCGAGGCGCGCAAGGAGGGACTGGCGCCGCAGTGAGGGAACCGGCTCGATATTCCTGCGCCCGGCTCAGCGCGCCGCCGCGTCGAGGATGGCGGCGACGACGCGCTCGGTCTTCTCCAGCACTTCCTCGCTCGCGCGGGCGACGGCCGGCGCGTTGGCGCGCATCGTCGCGAGCGCGCTGCGCTCGATGAGCAGCGGTTCGTAGTCCCGCCACGCCGCGCGCAGCGCCGCGACCTCGGCGCGGGCCGCCGCGTCGAGGAGGGCCGAGACCTCGAGCCGGATCAGCACCGCGTCGAAGTGCGCGTGCGACAGCTCGAGCTCGGCTTCGTTGGCGTCGTAGAGCGCGCGCGCGACGTCCGCGCTGGGCGGCGTCTCGAGCAGCGCTTTCATCGCGGCCCAGCACGTCGCGAGCTCGTCCAGCGCGGCGCGTGCCGGCGCATCGCCCGGTGCCGCGCGCAGATCTTCGAGCTGCGCTTCGAACTGTGCAATCGAGGCGATGAGGATCTCCTCTGCCTGCGTGACGAGGATGCCCTGCCCGCGCATCAGCCAGGCCTTGGTCGCGCGTTGCGACAGCATGCGCTCGCGGCCCGCGAGATTGACTGCATCGAGCGCCGGGATCTCCGTGCCCTGCGCCTGTCCCGCCAGCAACAGAGCCAGGCCGGCCGAGGCCGCGAATGCCAAACAGCGCCATCGGCGACGCGGCCGCGCAGCGTCGAACCCCATCGTGCGTCCCCCGGACCCGGACAGTCGGGGCGAGTGTCGCAAGCCGGATCCGCCGCCGCTGGACCTGGATCAAGTCCGCGGGTCGGGACGCCGAATGCGACACGATTCAGGCCGTGACCAGCCGCCGCAGCCATTCGACGAGCACGGCCGGCAGGCGTTCCGGCTGCTGCAGCAGCGCATAGCCGCCGCGCCCGAACACCGCGGGCAGCCATTCCGCCGTCGTGCGATCGACGGTGACGCAGAACGGCTGCACGCCCTGCGCCTTCGCTTCGTGGATCGCCTGTCGCAGATCGTGCACGCCGTAGGGGCCGTCGTAGTCGTCGACGTCGTTGGGCCTGCCGTCGGACAGCAGCAGCAGCAGGCGATGGGTCGCGGCCTGCTGCCGCAACGTGGCCGTCGCATGGCGCAACGCGGCGCCGACGCGCGTATAGCGCTCGGGTTCGAGCGCCGCGATGCGCCGCCACGCCTCGCGCGATTCGCGTTCGTCGAAGCGCTTCAGCGTGCGCAGCTCGACGGTCTGCGCCGACTCGCCGGAGAACGCCATCACCGCATAGGGCTCGCCGAGGGCGTCCAGCGCCGCGCAGACCAGGAGCAGGGCTTCGCGCTCGACGTCGATCACGCGCCGCTCGCCCGCGATCCAGGAATCGGTCGAGCCGCTGACGTCGGTCAGCACGAGCACGGCGAGATCGCGGCGCGCCGGGCGTTCCTGCAGATACAGCGCAGGGGTGCGCGGCAGCCCGGCGCGCGCGTCCGCGCGATCGGCGATGCAGGCGTCGAGATCGGGCTCGCTGCCATCGCGCTGCCGGCGCAACGTGATCCTGCGCGCGCGCAGCTGTTCGAAGCGACGTCGCAGCAGCGCCAGCTGGCCGCGATGGGCGGCGAGCGTGCGCATGACCCAGCCTTCGTCGCCCGGCGCGCCCAGCGCGGCGTAGACGGCCGCGCCGGGCACGCGGTAGGCACCGGCGCGATGGTCCCATTCCGGATAGTGAATCGCGCCGCGGCCGCCGTTGCGCCGCGCGCCCGGCTGCTTCGCGCGCGACGGCAGCTGCAGCTCGGACAGCAGCACTTCATGCGCCTGGCCCGGCGTGCGCACGAGGCGCGCGGCGTCGAGATCGGCAACGGCGTCGGCGAGATCGCCGGCGTCGGCATCCGCGTCGCGATCGGCCGGGCGCTGCAGGCCCTGCGGATCCTCGACGTGATCGAGCGGGCTGTCGGCCTGGAGACTGAAGTGGCCGGGCGCCTGTTCGCGATCTTCGTCCGGCAATGCTTCCCGCACGCGCGGTGGACGCCGCAGCCGCGCGCTGCGCGGCGTGCGTCGCGTGGATGCGGCGTGCGCCGGCGCGGCGTCGGCGCCGACGGCGGCCGGTGCTTCGAGCCGCCCAGTCCAGCAGTCGGGTGCGAAGGCCGCATCCTCGGGCAAGCTTGCGGCGAGCGCCGCGGCCGTCGCCGTCGTCGCGTCGTCCAGCGTGCGATCGCCGAGCCAGGACGGCGGCGTGTCCGGCGGGCTCGAGAGCGCGGCACTTACCCAGGCCTCGAGTTTGCGTGCGGCGTCCCCGCGCGGCACGAGGGCGGCGCGCACGGCCAGCGCCTGTGCGCGCAGCGCACGGAGATCGGCGACGGTGCCGGGCAGTCGCGCGGCGAGCCAGGCGTCGGCCGCGAGCGTCTCCAGCAGCAGCACGAGTCCGCGTTGCCGCGGCGAGGTGGTGGCGGCGGCCGCCTGCGCACTCCCGCGCCGCGCCTTGACGGCCTGCTGCAGCGCCATCGCGCGATAGAGGCGCACGGCGTCCGCAGTGGCCGGCAGCGCGGGCGGCAACCAGATCGTCGCGCCGTCGGTCGCCGGCAACGGCGTCGCGAGGAACGGCATGCGCGCGCGATCGAAGACGCGGGCGAGCAAGGTCGGCGGCAGTGGCGCGGCGGCGGGCCGCAGCGGCCACGCGCGGCCGGTGACGGCGAGCAGCAGCAGCTCGAGTCGCGGCGCGAGCGCGGCGAGCCGGACTTCGTCGTCAGCGGGCGCGGGACGTCGATTGCGCCAGCTGTGGCGCAGGCGCGCGAAGACGACGCGGGCAGCGCCGGTCAGCAGTTCTTCCGGTTCCGCCACGCGTGCGGCTCACGCGAAGCTGGCGTCGACGAGATCGCAGAGCGCGGCGTTGAGGGTCTCGTCGTCGGACAGCGGCGAGACCAGCGCGGCGCGACAGGCCGCGCGCGCATCGATGCCGTCGGCGATCAGGCGCGCGCAGGCGATCAGCAGGCGCGTTCCCGGCACTTCGGCGAGCCCGCGATCCCGCAGCTGGCGCAGGCGGCCGCCGAGCTCGACGAGCCCGCGCGCGGTCGGCAGATCGATGCCGCTTTCGTGCGCGACGATCGCCGCTTCGCGCTCGGGAGCCGGAAAGTCGAAGTCGATCGCGACGAAGCGCTGGCGCGTGCTGGGCTTCAGATCCTTCAGCATGCGCTGGTAGCCGGGATTGTAGGAGACGACGAGCTGGAAGCCCGGCGCCGCCTCGAGCAGCTCGCCGGTGCGATCGAGCGGCAGCTGGCGGCGGTGATCGGACAGCGGATGCACGACGACGACGGTGTCCTGACGGGCCTCGACGAGCTCGTCGAGATAGCAGATCGCGCCGTCGCGCACGGCGCGCGTCAGCGGCCCGTCCTGCCAGCGCGTGCCGTCGTGCTCGAGCAGGTAGCGTCCGATCAGATCGCTGGCCGTCAGATCGTCGTGACAGGACACCGTCACCAGCGGGCGGCCGAGCCGCCAGGCCATGTGCTCGACGAAGCGCGTCTTGCCGCAGCCGGTCGGTCCCTTGAGCATCACCGCGACGCCGCGCGCATGGCAGCGCTCGAAGATCGCGATCTCGTTGCCCGCGGCGAGATACCAGGGCTCGCGCGCCGCGGCGCGCGCGGGGCCGTTCACGCGAGCGGCGCCGCCACCCCGGTGTCGCGCGCCGCGTCGTCCTCGGTGCGGATCTCGAAGCGCGGCGCATGGCGGAAGAAGTCGAATATGAAGTGCGCGGCGCCGACGGTGAACAGGCTCGCCGGCGCGATCAGCCACAGGAAGTGCACCTGG
>JBFWSI010000057.1:0-11178 GCA_050248455.1 Gammaproteobacteria bacterium
TGACCCACGGTCGGCGTAGACGTCTGCATAGTCCCGTGGAAATGCAAAGCCCTGATCTACCACGTTGGCTATCACCGATGTGGCGACCGAGCGTGCTTCTGCTGGCGACCAGCCGAACTGATGGCGGTAGAAGCGAGCGAGAGTCTCCAGCGTTTTAGACCGCTGCTTCAGATAATGCTCGAGCGCTTGACGCTCGAAGATCCCGAGCGCGGCCCACTGCTCGATCTGGGATGGCAAGGCCGTATGCCCATCTGCCGGCGGCGCAGCCCGGCCGAGCAAGCTCCATGGTCGGTAAAGCGCCGCTTCCAGCGACTCCTTACGGGAGTCGTTCAAGCGCATGTTTGGTTGCATCCTTCCGCAGTTAGCGCCCCAACCCGTCAAACTACCGGCCGTGTCGTCGAGAGCGCGCACCGCGTCGTACGCTTTCTGTAATTCCGCGTTACCACGCACGGGCAGTGTATCGGGATCGGAACGGACCCTGCAGCGCTCTCGCCAGGAACCGTCGCTCATGAGCTCCGTAAGAGTCCTGCCGACTTCGCCGTGGTAGGCCACGAAATAGCGCCCATCCTTGCTCTTCAGCCATTCGTGTCCATACATCGGCACGGTAAGGGTTATGCCGCCGCGGCGTTCATATTCCTCGGGATCCGGGCGCGCGCTCGTGCGTGCCCAGGGGCGAATGGAGGCGTGAAACCCCGTTCGATCACAATAGCCCCCGCAGCCGTGCTGCCGCGTTTGAGCCACGTATACTGCTTGCCCGTTCAGAATTGCGAATACCGTCGACTCGTCGATGGGACGCTCGTCATCGTCATCCGACGAATCAGCAAGTGCATCACCATCCGTCGGCCGCGTAGGTCCTGGTGCGTAGCTCAACGGCACGGCCGTCAGTAGAGAAGACCAGTCCTTGAGCTCGGTATCCCGAGTTGCGTGTACTGCAAAGAAATCACGTTGCGCACTGTCGAGAAGCCCGGCGCAAATTTCCGGAGCCTCGTCGATCTCCAACGACGGTCTAAACCATGCGTTGTCCGTATCGATGGTCATAGGGACTTGGCCTCGAACCGCCATTGCAAATAGCAGTGCGCAGACTGTCGTCAAACCTTGTACGAGTTCGATCTTCATTGGCGCTCACAGGTATGAACGATCCGACCATGACCAGCGGCCGTAATCGCACAGTAATCCAAGGCTGCGGCGAGAGAAACGGGCAGCATAACGATGCTTGGCGCTGGCTCTAGGCCGCTCGCGCCAACGGTCAGCCGCGACGGTGCCTATTGGCCGAGAAGGTCGGCGAACGGTGTGCGGTGGACGCGTCCCGAACGTCGGTTCGGAGTGGCGGCAGGCCAGTTCACCGTCCCGGGTGACGCCGAGGTAGAGTTCGATGGTGCCAGCCTTATCTTCACGCTCGCCTATGGGCCTCCTGCGCATGCGCCGGAGGCGTCTCGGCACCGCGGGCGTCGCAGGCGCACACGCCGATCGGGATTTCTTCCGCGCGCAGTCCGACACGACCGCGGCCGACTTCTGCGCTAGGCTGTGCGACCGCAGCCGCGAGCTCGTCCATCCATCACGAAGAAAGAGGGTCACATGAAAATCGGCATCATGACCGGCGCGCGCTCGACCAGCAGCGACGTCAACGCCATCGGGCGCTCGATCACCGTCGACGAGATCGTCGCGCTCACGCAGCGCGCCGAGGCGGCGGGCCTCTCCAACGTGTGGATGGCGAACGTCTTCGCGCTCGACGCCATCATGACCATGGCGATCGCCGGGCGCGCGACCCGTACGATCGAGGTCGGCACCGCGGTGACGCCGACCTACCCCAGGCACCCGACCGCGATCGCGCAGCAGGCGGTCACGGCCGCCGCGGCGTCCGGCAACCGCTTCGTGCTCGGCATCGGGCTCGCGCACAAGGTCATGATCGAAGACGCGCTCGGCATCTCCTTCGCGCAGCCTGCGCGGCACATGAAGGAATACCTGGAAATCCTGGCGCCGCTCCTGCGCGGCGAGACGGTGCGCTACGAGGGCGAGCAATATTGTGTGCGCGGCCTGTCGATCGGCGCGGCCGGGGCCGGCGAGGTGCCCCTGATCGTCGCCGCGCTGGGCGAGCACATGCTGAAGCTCACCGGCCGCCTGGCCGCGGGCACCATCACCTGGCTGGCCGGTCCGCGCACGCTCAGCGGGCACATCGTCCCGACGCTCGCGGCGGCCGCCGCGGCGGCGAAGCGCCCGACGCCGCGCGTGATCGCAGGCTTGCCGATCGTGCTCACGCACAAACCGGACGAAGCGCGCGCGCTGATCGGCAAGGCGCTGGCCGTCTACGGCGACCTGCCGAGCTACCGCGCGCTGCTCGATCGCGAAGGCGTCGCGACGCCGGAAGCGCTGGCCCTCGTCGGCGACGAAGCCGCGCTGCGCGCCGGCCTCGCCCGCATCCGCGAGGCCGGCGCCACCGATTTCAACGCCGCGATCGCCGAGGTCGATCCCGGCGCCTTCGATCGCACTTTCGATTTCCTCGCGAGCCTTTGAGGACGACTTCCGGTACGAGGCGCCTTTTGTAGCCCGGGTGCAGCGGAGCGCAACCGGGGGACGGCACATCCGCCGTCACCGACATTAAAAACCCGAAGAGCTCGCAGGTTGGGCTGACGAAGGAAGCCCAACCTGCGAACCGGCGAACCTTTGACGGGAAGACTCGGTACGCGCCACGCGCGGTCGGCGTGCGCTACCATGCAAGGAACCGGTCGAGGAGCCTGTGTCCGATGATCCGTTTCAACCCGTTCATCTATTGCACGGTCGGTCGCCGTGCCGAGCTCGAGCGCGGCATGAGCGGCAAGGATCCCGTGCTCTACCGGCGCATGCTCACCGAGATCGCGGACTACGTGCGCCATGCCGACGAGCTCGGCTATGCGGGCTTCGGCCATCCCGAGCATCATCTGCAGATCGAGGGCTTCGAGGCGTCCAACGACCCGACCTTGATGGGGATGTGGCTGGGCCTGCACAGCACGCGGCTGCGCGTGATCACCTGCGGCTTCGTCAGCACCACGCACAACCCGCTGCGCACCGCCGAAGCGATCGCGACCATGGACAACATGCTCGAAGGCCGCTTCGGCGTCGGCCTCGTGCGTGGCTACCAGTCGCGCTGGGTCGAGAGCTTCAAGGTCAAGGATGCCGTCGGCGCCGTCGGGCCGTGGAACAAGAACGACGCCGCCGACATGGCCAACCGCGAGTACTTCGCGGAGTACGTGGATATCGTGGTGCGCGCGCTGACCTCGGAGACCTTCAGCTACCAGGGCAAGTACTGGCGCTTCCCGCCCGAAGGTTTGGTCAATCCGCATCCCCATCCCGTCTATACGCGCTACGGCCAGGGGGTCGCCGAAGATCTCGCGATCCACGAAGTCGGTATCGCGCCGCGCCCCTGGCAGCGCCCGCACCCGCCGCTCTACGGCGGCTTCTCCGCTTCGATGCGCACCGCGCGCTTCTGGGCCAGGTACCGCGGCAAGCCGATCGTGATGTCGGACAATCTCGAGTTCCTGCAAGCCCTGTGGGCGGCTTATCGCGAGGAAGCCGCGCTGCACGGCTACACCCCGGCGCCGGGTGACGAGGCCGCGTGGGGCGGACTGATGATCTGCGCGCCCAGCGACGCCGAGGCGCAGGCGCTCGCCGCCGACTTCAAGTGGATGTGGGAGACCTGGGCGATGCCTTTCGGCCAGCCCTTCCCCGAGCTCCTGTTCGGCTCACCGGATACCCTGAGCCGACGCATCGAGGCCGCGGCGCGCGCGGTGCCGCTGAACGAGATGTTCCTGATCGTGCCGCAGGGCCTGCACGATCGCGATCGGATAATGCGCTCGCTCGAGCTGTTCGCGACCGGCGTGATGCGGAATTTCCAGTAGTCGTCGGAGCGAGCCCCGAGGACATCCGGTTTTCAGCGAGCCGTTGAAGGGATCCCGGATTCCGCGCCGCTGCGCGGCGCTCCTGCCGAGCTACGGAGCTCTTCTTGTAGCCCGGATGAAGCGCAGCGGAATCCGGGGAACGGCGCTTCGGGGAGATGAGGATCCCGGGTTTCGCTACGCTGCACCCGGGCTACAGATTCACCAGCGTCGTGCGTGCCTCGCCCAGCGACACGAGCGTCAAGCGATCGCCGTCGCAACGAAAGCGCGTGACGGAGCCGTAGTCGGGCTCGAAGCACACGACGCGTGCGTCTTGCGTCGCGTGGGCGACCAGCGCGTTGATCACCATGAAGTGCGTGAAGACCAGCGTGTCGCTGCCATAGCGGAGCACGGACTGCAGCGCGCGCGTGCGCCAGAGCTGGACGCTCGCGTCGAGCTCCGGCCAGCGCGCAGCCATCACCGCAGTGAGCCACTCGCGGCGCCGTGCCATCGGCCAGCCGCACGGAATCTCGCGCACGCGCTCGTCGATTTCGACGCTGGTTTTCCAACGGTCGGCCAGCGGCTGCGCAGTTTCTTCGGCGCGCGCGAGCGGACTCGAGACGATGGTGCACGGTGTCTGGCGGGCGAACAGTTTCGCGACCGCCTGCGCCTGTGCGCGGCCCTCGTCGGACAGCGAGGGATCCAGCGACTCGGACCACGCGGCCGCCGCCGCGCCGTGACGGATCAGGCAGAGTTCGAAGGGCATGGTGGGTTCATCCGCCGCCGATCAGCGGCATGAAATGGACTTCGCTGTCGGCCGCGATCGGCTCGTGCAAAGGATCGTGGAAAATCTCGCCGTCGATCGCGACGGCGGTGCGCCGGCCGATCGCCTCGACGAGGCCGGGATAGCGGCGCTCGAGCTCGGCGAGCAGCGTGCTGTAATCGGCAGCCTGGATGACGAGCGTGGCCTGCCCGCCGGTGTAGCGGCGGGCAAGCTCGCCCTGCAGGATGACGCGCGCCAAATCGAGCTCAGGCCTTGCCGGCGTCGATCAGCTTCTTCAGCAGCCGCGGCGGCGAAATCGGCAATGCATCCATGCGCACGCCGGCCGCGCGCGACACTGCGTTCGCGACCGCCGCGAGTGGCGGCACGATCGGCACCTCGCCGACGCCGCGCACGCCGAAGGGATGGCCGGGGTTCGGCACTTCGACGAGCACGGTGTCGATCATCGGCAGATCGGAGGCCACCGGCATGCGGTAGTCGAGGAAGCTGGCGTTCTGCAGCCGGCCGTTCGCGTCGTAGATGTATTCCTCGTTGAGCGCCCAGCCGATCCCTTGCGCCGCGCCGCCCTGCAGCTGGCCTTCGACATAGGACGGATGGATCGCGCGGCCGACGTCCTGGATCGCCGTGTAGCGCAGCACCGTGACGGCGCCGGTTTCCGGATCGACCTCGACGTCGCAGATGTGCGTGCCGAACCCCGGACCCGCGCCGGCGGCGTTGATCGACACCGCGCCGCTGATCGGACCGCCGGTGCGGCCCGCGCTGGCCGCGATCTTCGCCAGCGACAGCGGCGCGCGCTCGGTGCCGTCGTCCAGGGTGCTCCAGGCCTGGCCGTCACGCCATTCGACGTGCTGGCCCTCGATCTTCCACAGCTTGGCCGCGCGCTTCTTCAGCTCGGCGACGGTCGCCTCGGCGGCTTCGACCACGGCCTTGCCGGTCGCGAAGGTCACGCGGCTGCCGCCGGTCAGGAAGCTGTAGGCGATCTGGCCGGTGTCGCCGATCATCGGCTTCACCTTGTCGAAGTCGATGCCGAGCACTTCGGCCGCCATCATCGCCATCGACGCGCGCGAGCCGCCGATGTCGGGGTTGCCGGTGACGACTTCCGCCGTGCCGTCTTCGTTGATGTGGATGGCCGCGCTCGACGGGCCGCCGACGTTGAACCAGAAACCGGACGCGATGCCGCGGCCCTGGTGCTCGCCGAGCGGCATCGACCAGTGCGGATGCGCCTTCGCCGCGGCGAGCGTCTCGGCATAGCCGATCTCGAGGAACTTCGGCCCGTACAGCGCGCGCGTGCCGGCCTTCGCCGCATTCTTCAGGCGCAGCTCGAGCGGGCACATGTTCAGCTGCTGCGCGAGCTCGTCGAGAGCGGACTCGACGCCGAAGGCCGCCATCGGCGCGCCCGGCGCGCGGTAGGCCGCGCACTTCGGGCGATTGCTGACGACGTCCCAGCACTCCGCGCTCGCGTTCTCGATGTCGTAGGGCGCGAAGCCCGTCATGCCGCCGAGCGTCGCCGGCGAGCCCGGGAAGGCGCCGGCCTGGTACTTCAAGACCATCTCGCCGGCCGTCAGCTTGCCGTCGCGCTTCGCGCCGATCTTCACCTTCACCCACGCGCCCGAGGTCGGCCCCGTCGCCTTGAACACTTCGACGCGCGACATCACGAGCTTGATCGGACGGCCGGACTTCTTCGCGAGCGCGACGGCCAGCGGTTCGAGATAGACGGTGGTCTTGCCGCCGAAGCCGCCGCCGATCTCGGAGGGGATCACGCGGATGTTGGAGATCTCCATGCCGAGCAGCTTGGCGGTGAACTCGCGCACCATGAACTGGCCCTGGCTGGTGCACCAGATCGTCGCCATGCCGTCGGCGGCATAGCTCGCGACGACCGCATGCGGCTCGATGTAGCCCTGGTGCACGGCCTCGGTCTTGTACTCGCGCTCGACGATGACGTCCGCCTCGGCGAAGCCCTTGGCGGTGTCGCCGAGCGTGAAGCCCGTGCGCGCGGCGACGTTCGAGGCTTTCGTCGGCGCCGGCTCGACGCCGCTCGTGTAGAGATCGTCGTGCAGCAGCGGCGCGTCGGGCGCCATCGCCTCGAGCACGTCGATCACGTGCGGCAGCACTTCGTAGTCGACCTTGACGAGCGCGGCGGCTTCCGCGGCGATCGCAGGGGTCGTCGCCGCCACGGCGGCGACCGCATGGCCTTCGTAGAGCGCCTTGTCGCGCGCGATCACGTTCAGCGACACGTGGCGGAAATTGACCGGCGCTTCGCCGCCCGTCGACACTTCGGACGGCAGATCCGGGAAATCGTCGGCGGTGACGACCGCGCGCACGCCCGGCAGCGCGAGCGCGGCGGAGACGTCGATCGACTTGATGCGCGCATGCGCATGCGGACTGCGCACGACCGCGCCGGCGAGCATGCCCGGCATCTGGTAGTCGGCGCCGAAGGCCGCGCGGCCCGTGACCTTGTCGACGCCGTCCGGCCGCACCGGCCGCGTGCCGACCCACTTGTAACCCTTGGAGAAGATTTTCGGTTCGTTGCCCATCTCAGGCCTCCTCGCGCATCTTCGCCGCGGCGTTCATCACCGCGCGGATGATCTTGTCGTAGCCGGTGCAGCGGCACAGATTGCCGGCGAGCCAGTAACGCACTTCGGTTTCCGTCGGATTCACGTTGTGGTCGAGCAGCGCCTTCGCGGCGACGACGATGCCCGGCGTGCAGATCCCGCACTGGAGCGCCGCGTCCTCGAGGAACTGCTGCTGGATCGGATGGAGCTCGTTGCCCTGCGCGATGCTCTCGATCGTCTCGATGCGGCGGCCTTCGGTCTCGACGCCGAGCACGAGGCAGGAGCACACGAGGCGCTCGTCGAGCATCACGCTGCACGCGCCGCAGTCGCCGGTGCCGCAGCCTTCCTTGGTGCCCGTCAGCTCGAGCTCGTCACGCAGCACGTCGAGCAGGGTCTGCTGCGTCTCGCACAGGAATTCGACCGGTTCGCCGTTGACGGTCGTCGATACGTGGTGCTTCGTCATCACTGTCCCCTTGCACGTGCGAGCGCCGCGACGGCCGCGCGACGCGCGAGCACACCGGCGACCCGGGTTCTGAATTCGATCGTGCCGCGCTTGTCGTCGATCGGCTGGCAGGCGGCGCTGGCCGCCGCCGCGAGCTTGGCGAGCGCCGCGTCGTCGACCGTCGTGCCGACCAGTGCGTCGGCCGCCGCCGGCACCAGCAGCGGACGCGGGGCGACGGCGCCGAGGCCGACGCGTGCCGCGCTACAGCGGCCGCTGGCATCCAGCGTCAGGCACACGCCGGCGCCGACCACCGCGATGTCCATCTCCGTGCGCGGAATGAAGCGCAGGTAGGCGTCGCCGGTGCGCGCGGGCGGTGTCGCGAAGAGGAAGTCGACGACGAACTCGCCAGGCGCCAGCGAAGTCTTGCCGGGGCCGATGCAGACGTCTTCGACCGCGACCTCACGCCGGCCCTGCGGGCCCGCGACCGTGCAGCGCGCGCCGGCGGCGATCAGCGCCGGCACGCTGTCGGCGGCGGGCGACGCGTTGCACAGGTTGCCGCCGAGGCTCGCGCGGCCCTGGACCTGCGTCGAGCCGATCAGCTGGAAGGCTTCGACGACGCCGGGCCACTGCCGGGCGAAGCCTGCGTGTTCGCCGAGCTCGGCGCCGGCGACGGCGGCGCCGACGCGAAAGCCCTGCGGCGTCTGTTCGACGCGCCGCAGCTCGGCGATGCCCTTGATGTCGACGATCAGGCGCGGCCGCAAGGCGCCGCCGCGCATCTGCACCAGCAGATCGGTGCCGCCGGCGAGCACGCGCGCGCCGGTTTCGGTCAGGCGGCGGACGGCATCGTCGATCGTGCTCGGCCGCGCGTATTGAATCGCTTCCATGAGGCCCTCTCGGATTCGCTCGGGTGGAGCGGGGGAGCCCGCATCTTACACGCTGGGCGACGAGGGCGGATGCGGACTCCGGCGTCCGCGTTTTGCCCGTTCGCGAGCGCGGCCGTCGCGAGCGGCGATTTGCAGCGCAGCGGCGGGACGGGCTTCCACCAAAAGGGGGAAGCCCCGGGCCTCAACCGGAAGCCCCGCGGCGGACCGGCGCGCCGAAGTCCGGATCGCGCGACACGCGCCGCGCGACGCTGCCGCCCGGATGCGCGTACCAGCCCGGATCGCGATAGTCGCCGCGCGCGAGCGCGTCGCGCACCTTTACCACGGTGAACATGCCGCCCATCTCGAGGGCGCCGAAGGGACCGCTGCCCGTCATCATCGGCAGCGTGTTCGGCGGGCCCGCCATGCCCGGCATGTTCATCGCGAGGTGCGCGGCATGTTCGGCCATGCCGTTCGCGCCCATCGGCCGGTAGCCCGGCAGGAGCTTGCCCAGGCGCTCGGCGAGCTCGCGCTGATCGACGCCGATCAGGTTCGGGACGCCGTGACCCATCGCGTTCATCGTGTGATGGGACATGTGACAGTGCAGCGCCCAGTCGCCCGCGATGGCCTCGAACTCGATGTCGCGGATCTGCCCGACCGGTACGAGCACCGTCACCTCGCGCTGCCACTGCGCACGCGGCCAGCGCCCGCCGTCGCCGCCGGTGACCTCGAACTGCACGCCGTGCAGGTGCAGCGGATGGTTCCACATCGACAGGTTCGCGAAGCGGATGCGCACGCGCTCGCCCGTGCGCGCGACCAGCGGCGCGGTCGCGGGGAACACCTTCGAATTGAAGCTCCACAGATCGAAGTCGAGCATGATCGACGGATCCGGCCGGTAGGTGCCGGGATGCAGCGCCCAGTTGTGCAGCATGATCGCGTAGTCGCGATCGACGGCCGCGCGGCCGTCGCGCGGATGGATCACGAACATGCCCATCATGCCGGTCGCGAGCTGCACGAGCTCGTCGGCATGCGGGTGATACATGTGCGAGCCGTGCTGGCGCAGCGTGAACTCGTAGGCATAGGTCTCACCCGGCTCGATCGGCGGCTGGCTCAGGCCCGCGACGCCGTCCATGCCGCTCGGCAGGTAGAGGCCGTGCCAGTGGATCGAGGTCGCCTCGCGCAGCCGGTTCGTGACGTAGATGCGCACGCGGTCGCCTTCGACCGCTTCCAGCGTCGGGCCCGGCGTCGTGCCGTTGTAGCCCCAGCACTTCGCGACGCAGCCGGGCGCGAACTCGTGCTCGATCTCTTCGGCGACCAGGTGGAATTCCTTCACGCCCTCGCGCAGCCGGTGCGGCAGGCTCCAGCCGTTCGGGGTATGCACCGGCGTGTAGGGCAGGTCCGCCGTGGACGTCGGCGGGGTGGCGGACTGCGCCGCCGGCGCCGCACCGGCCGCGAGCAGCGCGGCCGAGCCGGTGCCGAGGGTGGAGAGAAAATCGCGTCGGGTATTCATCGGGAAACCTCCGCTCACGGGGCGGCATGGTGACGAGAATGGGCGGGTGCCGGCGCAGCGGGCGCGTCGAGCAGGCTCGCCGGCGCGACGGCGCCGACGCCGCGGCCGCTCGGCAGCGGCGCGCCGATCGCGCGGGCGAGCGCCGCGCGGGCGAGCCAGTAGTCGCCGAGCGCAGCGAGATAGTCACGCGCCGCCTGGTACTGCGCGAGCTTGTCGGCGAGCACGTCGAACTGGCCGAGCAGCATGTAGTGCTGCATCTGGCTCGCACCGGCGACGATTGCCTCGCGCAGCGGCAGCACTCGTTCGCGCAGGCGTTGCACTACTTCGCGCCGCGCGGCGACTGCGGCGCTCGCGGCCGCGACCTCGTTGCCGACCGCGAGTGCCGTCGCCTCGGCCTGCGCGCGGGCGGCGTCGAGCCGTGCGGCGGCACGCGTCAACTTGCCGGCACCATGGTTGAAGATCGGCAGCTCGAGTTCGAGCGTCGGGCCGCTCAGGCGGCCGCCGTCGGGCTCGCGTTCGTGCTCGACGCCGAGGCGCGTGTCGCCGAGCCAGCGCGTGCTGCGCGCGAGGCCCAGCGCGTCCTCGAGCACCGCGACCTCGCGGCGCGCGGCGATCAGATCGAGGCGGCCGGCCTCGGCGGTCCGCGCGAGGGCGGCAGCGTCGTCCTCGGCGGCGACGGGCAGCGGCAGCGCCGCCGGCGCCGTCCATGCGATCTCGGGGCCGTGACCCATCGTGCCGGCGAGCCCGGCGCGCGTCGCGGCGACCTCGGCCTCGGCGCGCACGGCGTCCAGCGCGAGCGCCTCGGCGGCGGCGCGCTCGCGATCGCGGGCCAGCGGGCTCAGGTTGCCGGCGGCGTGCAGCGCGGCGGCGAAGTCGGCGCTGGTCGTCGCGACCTCGGCGATCGCGCGGGCCAGCTCGCGCGCAGCGAGCGCCGCGACGTGGCGCACCCAGGCCGCCTCGACGTCCGCCGCGAGATTGACCAGTGCCGCGGCCGCCTCCTGCTGGGTGCGGGCGAGCGCGCCTTCGGCGATGCGCCGGCGCGGCGACAAGCTCAGCAGCTCGACCAGGTTCTGCGCGAGGCCCAGCGTCACCTGCGCGCTACGGCCGCTGGCGTCGAGCCAGGCCAGCGAGAAGCGCGGGTTCGACAGGCGCGCGGCGTCGTAGACCTCGGCCTGCGCGAGGCCG
>JBFWSI010000058.1:0-11076 GCA_050248455.1 Gammaproteobacteria bacterium
GCTACGTGCGCTTGGTCGCCGCCGGCCACGTGATGTTGCGCGCCGCGGCGCGCCTCGCCGACGAGGCCCGCGAGCTCGAGAAGAGCGCCGACTCGCTGGCGCGCACGCCGCACGCCGCGAACGGCGCGATCCTGCGCAAGACCGCGCTGGACGCGAAGCCGGGCTGAGCGATGACCTACTGCATCGGCATCGCGCTGGACAAGGGTCTCGTGTTCTGCTCGGACTCGCGCACCAACGCGGGCGTCGATCAGGTCAGCACCTACAGCAAGATGCACGCCTTCGGCATCGAGGGCGATCGTCAGTTCGTGCTGCTGTCGGCAGGCAATCTGGCGACGACGCAGTCGGTCGTCCACCAGCTGCGCCACGACATCCGCGTCACCGCCGAGCGCAGCCTGATGACGGTGGCGAGCCTCGCCGACGCGGCCGACTACGTCGGCGAGATCAGCATCAAGCGTCAGGCGCGCTATCTCGAGGGCGGTCATTCGAGCTTCGATCCGAAGGTGACCTTCGTCTTCGGCGGTCAGATCAAGGGCGAAACCCCCGGCATCTTCCTGATCTATCCCGAAGGCAACTACATCACGACCTCGCGCGATCACCCCTTCCTGCAGATCGGCGAGAGCAAGTACGGCAAGCCGATCCTCGATCGCGTGATCACGCCGGGCACGAGCATCGACGAGGCGGCGAAGTGCGCCATCGTGTCGATGGACTCGACGGTGCGCTCGAACCTCAGCGTCGGGCCGCCGATCGAGCTGCGCGTCTACGAGACCGACAGCTTCGTCCCCGGCCGCTATCTCAAGTTCGAGGAGGACGACGCCTACCTCCGCCAGCTCGCCCGCAGCTGGAACCAGAAGGTGATCGAAGCCTTCGCGGGTTTGCCGGAGGTGAACTGGGCGGGAGGGTGAGGCCGTGCCTGCGCGAGCGTTGTGCGGGGGATAAGCTGTTCAATCTATATAGCTGAGCGTAGATCCACTCCACTGGCGGTTCGATAGCATATGCCCGTGTAGCAACCTCCGACGTCATGCCCGCGCCAGCGGGCATCCACGCACTCCCCCGGCGCCCAGCGCAGAATAAGGAATCGCCCGACGGAAACGTCGTTCTCAGGCGTGGATTCCCGCTGGCGCGGGAATGACGGTAAACAGCACGCACTGGAGCGCATTTACGCTCGGCTATATAGCCACGGAGAACACGGAGGAAGAGATGGATTGAGCGGGCGGCTCCGTGACGCAGTCGCGATGACGGGCGCAGACGTGACGAAAGCTCAGATCAATCCCTTTCTTCCTCCGTGCCTTCCGTGTCCTCCATGGCTAGATTCTCTTCGCCGGCTCCGCGAGACGTAGGTTGACCTCTTCGTAGCCCGGGTGGAGCGCGCAGCGCGTAACCCGGGATCTTTTGCGCACGCTCGGCATGGCGAAGACCCGGGTTACGCTGCGCTCTAAGGTATCCCCACGAAAAACGGGCGCGAGAACCTCAAAAAGCGCGTCATTCCCGCGCAGGCGGGAATCCACGTTCTGGCACGGCGCCCCCGCTGGACTCCCGCTTTCGCGGGAGTGACGAAGAGTACCAGCGAATTCTCGGGTAGCGCTGAAAATTTCGTGGGGATACCTTAGAGCGTAGCGGAACCCGGGCTACGAAAAGCTTGCGAACCAGGTCGCCACGATCGCGGCGTGGACGGCGCCGAACTCGACCTGGAGCTCATCGATGAAGGCGTGGAGCTCGGTGCCGGACGGCGTGTCGGGCTGGGCGCGGAGGAGCTTCTGCAGCAGGCGGCGGTTGGCCTGCAGCGGCGGGCGGCTGCGCGGCAGCCGGGCGAGCGCGTGCTCCAGCGCGTCGATGCAGAACGCGATCGCATGCGGGAAGGCGTTGTCGTGCAGCAGGAAGTGCACGACGTCCTGGCCGTTGACGCGCTCGCGCACCTGCTGGCGGTACATCTGGTAGGCCGACAGCGACATCAGCACGTTCATCCACAGGATGTTCTCGTAGGCCGCGAGCGCGGTGTCGGCGCGCTTCTGCGCGGACGCCGCGCCGACGTCGACGATGCGCGAGGTCATGTCCATGCGCTCCAGCATCACGCCGAGCTGGATGAACAGGAACGGCTCGCGGTGGCTCATCGAGTTCTGCAGCATGCCGGCGAACTGCTGGCTCTTGAGCACGATCTGATCGAGGTAGCCGGGGCGGCTCTTGCGCGCGAGCGCCGCCTCCGCGCCTTCCTGCGCCGACCAGTGCAGATCGTTGATCAGCTCCCACGACTCGGAGGGCATCACCTCGCGCACCGTGCGCGCGTTCTCCCGCGCGGCGCGCAGCGAGGACACCAGCGAGCCGGCGTTCTCCGCATCGGCGATCAGCCAGCGGATCACGTTGCGCTCCGAGACCGCGCTGTAGCGCGCGCGGAACGCGCCGCCGGTGGCGAGGATGCCGAGCAGCGCGTCCCATACGTGCTCCGCCGAGCGCGGCAGATCGAGCATCAGGTTGTTGTTGACGGCGACGAGGCGCGCGGTGTTCTCGGCGCGCTCGACGTAGCGCCCGAGCCAGTACAGGCGTTCGGCGACGCGCGACAGCATCAGTCCGCCACCACCCAGGTGTCCTTGCTGCCGCCGCCCTGCGAGGAGTTCACGACCAGCGAGCCGCGGCGCATCGCGACGCGCGTGAGGCCGCCGGCCGTCACGTAGCGGCGCGCGCCCTGCAGCGTGAACGGACGCAGATCGATGTGGCAGGGCGCGAGCTCGCGGCCGAGGATCGTCGGCGTCGTCGACAGCGCCAGCACCGGCTGGGCGACGTAGTTGCGCGGGTTCGCCTCGACGAGCTTCGCGAACTGCGCGCGCGTCGCCTTGGTCGCCGCCGGGCCGATCATGATGCCGTAGCCGCCGGATTCGTTCGCGGGCTTGACGACGAGCTTGTCGAGATTGGCGAGCACGTGCCGGCGCTGCTGCTCCTCGAAGCAGAGATAGGTCGGCACGTTGGGCAGGATCGCGTCCTCGTCGAGGTAGTAGCTGATCATCGCCGGCACATAGGCATAGACGACCTTGTCGTCGGCGACACCCGAGCCCGTCGCATTCGCGATCGCGACCTGACCCTTGCGCCAGGCCCGCATCAGGCCCGCGACTCCGAGCATCGAGTCCGCGCGGAAGGCCTCGGGGTCGAGGAAGGCGTCGTCGATGCGGCGATAGATCACGTCGACGCGCGCGAGCCCGCGGATCGTGCGCATGTATACGCAGTCGTCGGCGCCGAGCACCAGATCGCCGCCCTCGACGAGCTCGGCGCCCATCTGCTGCGCGAGGAACGCGTGCTCGAAATAGGCCGAGTTGTAGATGCCCGGCGTCAGCACGACGATCTCGGGATCGTCCTTCGGCCGCGGCGACAGCGAGGCCAGCGTGTCGAACAGCTGGGCGGGATACTCATCGATCGGCCCGATGTCGTAGGTCTCGAACAGCTCGGGGAACACGCGCTTGGTCACGCGCCGGTTCTCGAGCATGTACGACACGCCCGAGGGCACGCGCAGATTGTCCTCCAGCACGTAGACCGTGCCGTCGCGATCGCGCACCAGATCGCTGCCGCAGATGTGCGCCCATACGCCGTGCGGCGGCCGCATGCCCGCGCACTGCGCGCGATAGTTGCCCGCGTCCATGATCACCTCGCGCGGGATCACGCGGTCGCGGAAGATGCGCTGCTCGTTGTAGACGTCGTCGATGAAGTGATTGAGCGCGGCCAGGCGTTGGCGCAGCCCCGCCTCGATGCGCGTCCATTCGGACAGGCGCAGGATGCGCGGGATGATGTCGTAGGGCCACTGGCGATCGAGGTTCGAGCCCTCGCTGTAGACCGTGAAGGTGATGCCCATCGCGCGTATGGCCTGCTCGGCCGCCTTCTTGCGATGGAGCAGCTCCTCGCCGCCGAGATCCTTCAGATAGCGCAGCAGCGCCGCGGCGCCGGGCCGGGCGCGGCCCGAAGCCGCGACGAGCTCGTCACACGCGGTGCCGCCGGCGTAACGCGTCCAATCGATGAGCATGTTGACGACGAGCATAGATGCTGCGTCGCATTTGAACAATGGAGAGCGGCGACGGCCTCAGCTCGATGCGATCGAACGCAGACTGCCGAGCACTTCGCGCGCCTTCGTGCCGAGCATCATCATGTCGACGCCGCAGGCGATCAGCGTGAAGCCTCTGCGCATCCAACCCGATACCGCTTCGGGCGAGACGCCGAAGAAGCCCAGCGGCAATCCTTGCGCGCGCCCCGCGGCCTCGATCTTCGCGATCGCCTCGACCACGGCGGGATCGTCGACCTGCCCGGCCTTGCCCATGCTGAGCGACAGATCGAAAGGCCCGACGAAGAGCGCGTCGACGCCCGGCGTGGCGGCGATCGCCTCGACGTTGTGCACGGCCTCGATGTGCTCGATCTGCACGATCACCGCGATCTCGTCGTTCGCCCGCGCGACGTAGTCGGCGATGCCGTAGCCGTAGCCGAGCGCGCGCGACGTGCCGACGCCGCGCGATCCCGCCGGCGGATACTTCGCGCGCCCTACCACGGTGCGCGCCTGGGCCGGCGTGTTCACCATCGGTGCGATGATGCCCGCCGCGCCGCTGTCTAGCACCTGCTTGATCCAGAACTCGTCGTGCGCGGGCACGCGCACGACGCAGGGCACCTCGCGTGCCGCCATGATCAGGCGCTGCAGCGCCGAGGGCGTCAGCGGCGCGTGCTCGCCGTCGATGAAGAACCAGTCGAAGCCGACCGCCGCCATCATCTCGACCACTTCGGGCGAGTCGATGGCGAGGATGAGGCCGTGGAGACGATCGCCGCGCTGCAGGCGGCTGCGAAACTTGTCGCTCATGAGGATGATCCAGGAAAGCTGACGACGACGGGGTTCAGGTCCCGACCTTGAAGCTGTGCGTCCACTCCATGCCCTTCGAATCGACGACGTCGGCGCGCAGCTCGCCGCCGCCGGCCGGTTTGAAGAAGAAGCGGAAGCTCGGATCCTCGCTGATCGAGATGCCGGTCTCGGCGGTCATGATCAGCTTGTCGTCGAGGTAGAGCTTGACCGCCTTCACGTAGTGGGCCGGCCGGATCAGCTGCGTCTTCTGATCCTTCTGCATGCCGGTGACGTTCGGATGGCTCAGCATCAGCTGGCCGATGACGGTGTCGTCCGGGTTGCGCTCGCCGACGGTGCGGAAGTTCATCGCGCCGATGTGCTCCATCGCCTTCGCGAAGTCGGAGCCCAGCGGGGCCGAGCAGCCGCCCTGGGCCTTCACGAAGTTCGCGACCATGTGGTGCTCGCCGGTGTTGAGCACCGCGATCGCGCGCACGTTGGTGTAGTTGTCGATGCGCAGGCGGAGCGCAAGATCGGCACGCCCCATGTCCGGCGTCAGATGGAAGGTGCCGGCGAGCGGCTCGGGATTGTTGTCGACGATGACGTAGAGGGTTTCGATGTAGCGCTCCGGCGTCTGCGGGAACTGCGCCGTGATCGTCACGGGCGTGAAGGCCGCGTCCTCGGCGCGGTAGGGCGTGCGCAGGTCGATGACGGCCTTGTCCTCGACGATCTCCTTGCCTTCGAAGTAGCGCGGCTTCAGGAAGGCCTGCCAGACGTCGACCCGGGATTGCTCGCCCGCCGCCCAGGCCTGGCCCGCGGCGCCGGCGAGGCCGGCGACGAACAACACGAGAATCAGGATCCGCTGCATTCGGAATCTCCCCTGGATCATCGACGGGACGCTGTCGCCCAGTGTAGCGGGACGTGCCGGCTCTACCCAGTCCGGGCGCCGTGCCATGCACGGGTAGACCGGCAACGGAAACTTTTGTTGCGGGAGTGCGCGCCGTGACTGCCGGCGCGAATCGCGCCGGCAGCGCGCTGATATCCTTGCGCCACTTCCAGGGCGGGATGCCTCTTCAGATGCCGAATTCGCGCAAGCTGCTTCGTTTTTCAGGCGCCCCGGACGCAGGTCCGGCGCGGTGCGCCCTCGTGCTCGGTCTGCTGCTGGCACTGGCGCCGCCGGCCTTTGCCGCCATCGATCGCGGCGCCAGCGAATTGTACGAACATGCGCTGCAGCTGCGCGAAGAGAACGACGCGGTCGTGGCGATCATCGAGTTGAAGAGCGCCCTGCAGGCCGATCCGGCCCACTTGTCCTCGCAGCTCCTGATCGGCGAGATCTATCTCGATCAGGGGCTGGGCGCCGCGGCCGAGGAGGCCCTGCGCACGGCCCTGAAGCGCGGCGCCGACGGCAATGCCGTGATGCCGATGCTGGCCAAGGCCATGCTGAAGCAGGGCAAGTTCGCCAAGGTCGTCAGTGAGATGTCGGTCGAGGGACTCGCACCCGAAAACGCCGCGTCGGTGCACACGACCCGCGCGCAGGCCTTCCTCGCGCAGCGGCTGCGGGCCAAGGCGGAGCGCGAGCTCGACAAGGCGCTGACCCTGATGCCGCGCGGGCTCGAACCCAATCTCGTGCGCGTCAGCGCGCTGATGCAGGCCGGCGAAATGGGCGAGGCCGAGCGGGCGGCCAAATCGCTGGTGCAGGAGCATCCGACCGAACCCGACGCCTGGCTCGCCGTCAGCGCGGTGGCGCAGGTCTCGGGCCGCCATCAGGAAGCACTCGACGGTTATACGCGGGCGCTGGAGGTCAAGCCGACCCACCTGACCGCGCGCCTGAGCCGCATCGCGCTGCTGATCGATCTCGGGCGCGACGGCGATGCGAAGACCGATTTCGACTACCTGGAGCGGGAATTCGCCAAGGATCCCCGTGCCTCCTACATGCGCGCGGTGTGGCTGGCCCGCACGCCGGACGGCAAGGGCACCACCGAAGCGCTGCAGCAGGTGCTGGACGTGGTGAAGAAGCTCAACGACCGGGCGTTCGCCGAAGATCCGGCGCTCAATCTGATGACCGGCATGTCCTACTACGGCCTCGGCGATTTCCAGCAGGCCAGCACGCGCCTGCAGTCCTACATCAAGCAGCAGCCGGGCGATCTCGGCGCGCGCAAGGCGCTGGCCGATACCTTGCTGCGTCTCGGCGACGCGGCGCAGGCCGCGAACGTGCTCGAGCCGGCAGTCGAGGCCAATCCGCGCGACACCAAGGCCGTGTCCCTGCTGGCTACCGCCTATGCCAAGACGCAGCGCTTCCGCCAGGCCGACCACCTGCTCGAGCAGGCGATAGGCCTGGGCGGCCGCAACGAGGAGCTGGCGCCGCAGCTCGCAATGCTGCAGTTGAGCACGGGCAATTTTCGCGACGGCCTGCCCGCCCTCGATCGGCATTTCGACGAGGACCCCGATAACGGACAGATCGGCGTGCCCCTGGTGGCGGCCTATCTGAATGCGAACGACACGCGGCGGGCGCTGGAGACGGCCGAGCGTCTGCGGCAGTCGGCCCCGAAGAACCCGGTGTACGTGAATCTGCTCGGCGTCGCACATTTCATGGCGGGCTCGCTCGACGAGGCGGGGAAACTTTTCGCGCAAGCCCTCGCGCTCGCCCCCCGCTTCACGCCGGCCCAGATCAACCTGGCCAAGCTGGAGCTGCGCCAGGGCAAGATCGAGGCCGCCAACGGCCGTCTCGCCGCCCTGCTGAAGGCCAAGCCCGACGATCCCAAGCTGATGATCGAGATGTCGCGCGCCGCGCTCGCAGCGGGCAAGGAGCGGGAAGCGCTGAAGCTCGCCGAGGATGCATACCGCAAGGCGCCGAAGAATCGCGCCGCGCTGTTCCACCTGTTCGACATGCGCATGGCGGTCGGCAAGCTCGAGCCGGCGCTGGATCTCATCCTGACGGCCGAGGGCGACTACCAGGGCGACTTCGACGTGCTGTCGCGGCACGCCGCGCTGCTGGTGCGCATGGGCAAGCTCGAGCAGTTGCGCCCGCTGCTGAAGAAGATGGCGGATGCCGCGACCCAGCAGTCGGACAATCTGCTGCGCACGGCGCAGCTGCAGGTCGATTTCGGATTCCTCGGCGACGCCGATTACACGATCAGCAAGATTTTCCAGAACGATCCGCGTCACGAGCGCGCCGGCCTGATGGGCGTGCAGGTGGCGTTGCAGAAGGAGGACGCGCCCGAGGCGCTGCGACGCTCGGCCGAAGTGCTCACGAACTGGCCGGAATCGCCGGCCGCCCACATGATGCGCGGGGAAGCCCTGCTGCTCGCGGGAGATCCGCGGGTCGCGCTCGCGAGCTTCGACGAAGTGCTGAAGCGCGAGCCCGCGAGCCCGGCCGTGGTACGCGGCTACCACGCCCTGCTCGCCGCCGACGATGCCGCCGGGGCGCGAGAGCGTCTCGTGCGCTGGCTCGCCGATCATCCCGAGGATTTCGAGGTCAAGAACACGCTGGCCGAGGATCATCTCCGGGCGGGCGAGTTCGAGGCCGCCAATCGCGTCCTCGAAGAGCTGCTCGCGGCGCGGCCGAACGATCCGCGGCTCCTGAACAACCTGGCCAATACGCGTTTCCGGCTCGGCCAGGCCGATGCCGTCGATGCGGCGCGCGCCGCGCTGAAGCTCGCGCCCGAGGACCCGCTGATCAACGACACCCTCGGCTGGCTGCTGGTGAGTACGGGCCAGGCCGAGGAAGGACTCGCCTATCTCCGTTCCGCCAGCGCGCGCATGGCGGAGAACCCTGAAATTCGCTTCCACCTCGCGGTCTGTCTCAATCGCATCGGACGCCAGACGGAGGCCAAGAAGGAGCTCGACAAGGCGCTGCGCACGGGTGAGGACTTCGAGGGACGCGCGGCGGCGCTGGACCTCCAGAAGACCTTGCTGGGGCTGGCGGAAGCACCGGCTGTCAAATAATTTGACGCGCGATGCGGGAGAGCTGTTTTGTTTTTATTTCAAATAGTTATCGGAACTCGGCGATGCACGCCGCGGCCCTTCGTAGGCGATTTCCGATGGAACCGTCGGCGGCCTTGTCAGAGGTCTTTACAAAGTTCCCGCACGCTGCGGGTCCGGGATCGAATCTCGGTTTCAACTGATTGAAAACGATGACTTTAATTTTTCAGGCATCACAATTGCAGACAGAGCGACAAAGTCGTGCGACAAGAGGTCCCGGAAGCGGAACTTCAAGCGCCGGAACGACGCAAGAGAAAGAAGCAAACATGAAAAACGCGATTCGCAACTCGTTGATCGGCTTCTCGGTGCTGGCGGCCTGCGCCTTCACCAATGCCCACGCGACCTACTCGTACACCAAGTGCGGCGGCCACGGCGGCGGCAGCCCGACCGATGGATGCACGAACTACAAGTGGAATTTCGCGGCCTCGAGCAACGTCACCTCGAGCAGCGTGAGCAAGTCCTCGACGATCGGCGGCACCACCGTCACGTCGACGGCGACGGGTTGGCACACGGCGGCTTCCAGCAATTCCGAGACGATCGGTGGCTCGTCGGTGCAGACCGGCGGCGGCACGCAGTCTGCGCTGTCCGCGGTGAACATCACGCAGTGGGGCAGCGGCGGACTGGGCATCAACACGACGAACGACACCAGCTCCAACGGCACCCACGGCATCGACAACAGCTACGGCAAGGACCTCGTGATCTTCGAGTTCAGCCAGGCGGTGACGCTGACCGAGATCACCTTCGGCTACATCTACGGGGATGCCGACTTCCAGCTGTTCGCGTACTCCGGCGTGGGTGATACGGACGCCAACCCCTTCACCGGCAACGAATACAACTCGACGGACAACAACCAGAGCGGTCAGACCGATAGCAGCAAGGGCCTGACCAACAACGGCTGGAACCTGATCGGCTCCTACAACGATGCCGCGAACCCGACGCCCGAAGTCATCAGCGTCGGCGCCCAGACCACGGGCATCGCGTCCAAGTACTGGGCCATCGGCGCCTACTCCTCGACCGTCGGCGGTTCGCTCAGCGGCTTCGACAACAAGGACGACGCCTTCAAGCTGCTGCAGCTGTGCGGCGACATCTACACGCCGCCGGGCGGCGGCGGTGGGGTGCCGGAGCCTGGCACCTTGAGCCTGCTGGGCCTCGGCCTCGTCGGTTCCCTGGGCCTGCGTCGCCGCCGCAAGTAAGCGCGAGGCGAGCGCCTCTCTCCACGAAACCCCGCCTCGGCGGGGTTTCGTTTTTTCGAGCTCCGCCGAAGCGCCGGCCAGCGGCGATTCGTGGCCCGGAAGGAGCGCAGCGGAATCCGGGTGACGGCCGCAAATTGGCGCCGGGCCGGCCCTGAAGATCCCATGTTCAGAAATGAACGTAGCCTGCGCGTGGGAAGCGGATTTCCCGCCCCTCGGCATCCACCAATCGCACGCCCGGCGCCGCCGTGACTTCACCGACGCAGCTGAGCGTGCAGTCGACTGCGGCCGTGCGCGCGATCAGCTCCTCGGCGCGCGATGCAGGCAGCGTGAAGGCCAGCTCGTAATCGTCGCCGCCGGTCGCCGCGAGCCGCAGGCGCTCGGCTTCGTCGAAGCAGGCACACAGCGCCGGCGACAGCGGCAGCCGCGCCGCGGCCAGTCCCATCCCGACGCCGCTCTGCGCGGCGAGGTGCCCGAGATCCGCGAGCAGGCCGTCCGAGACGTCGATGCAGGCGCTCGCGAGGCCGCGCAGCGCCAGGCCCAGCGCGAGCCGCGGCGTCGGCCGCCGGAAACGGTGGAGGAGCGCGGCGGCCGCTGCCTCCGCGCTGTTCTGCCCCCACAGCGCGAGTCCGCCTGCCGCGTCGCCGGGGGTGCCCGAGACGAACACGAGATCGCCGGCCCTCGCCCCGCGCCGCGTCAGCGCCTGCGTGCCCTGCACGCTGCCGATGGCCTGCACCGTCACCGTCAGCGGTCCCCGCGTCGTGTCACCGCCGACCAGCGCGACCTCGGCGAGCCGCAGGCAGTCCATCAGGCCGGACACGAAGCCGCGCAGCCACGGCAGGTCGACATCGGGCAAAGTCAGCGCGAGCGTCGCCCAGCGCGGCGTCGCGCCCATCGCGGCCAGATCGCTGAGGTTCACGGCGGCGGCGCGCCAGCCGACGTCGGCGGCGTCCATGTCGAAAGGGAAGTGGCGGCCGGCGACCAGCGTGTCGACGACGACGACCAGTGCTTCACCGGGCGGCGGCGCGAGCACGGCGCCGTCGTCGCCGATCCCGAGCAGCACGTCTGCGCGACAGCCCGCGGCTGGCGCGATCAAATCGTAGATGAGCT
>JBFWSI010000059.1:0-11061 GCA_050248455.1 Gammaproteobacteria bacterium
TGCGCGTGAGCGCGTACGGGAACCACTGCGAGAGATCCAGGCCGTAGAAGCTGCGTTCCACCGTGTAGTGGGCCGTGAAGCCGCCGATGAAGACCTGGAACACGAAGAGCGCGACGACCAGGAACAGGTACTTGCCCAGCGCGCGCTGCGAGGGCGTGAGCGGGAAGCGCGTCAGCGGATCGCGCGCGGGCGCGGCCGGCAGCGGCGCTTCGTGATCGCGCAGGAAGGCCCAGCCCCACACCAGGAGGCCGATGCCCGCGAGCAGGATCGCGACGCTGGCGATGGACCAGACGATGTTCTCGCCGCTGGGCACGTTGCCGATCAGGGGCTCGTGCGGCCAGTTGTTGGTGTAGGTCACCTGCGAGCCGGGGCGCTCGGTGGCGGCGGCCCAGGCGGTCCAGAAGAAGAAGTGCGTCATCGCGGCGCGACGCTCGGCATCGGGCAGCGTGTTCTCCTTCATCGCGAAGCTCTCGCGACTCTTGCGCAGCGCCGGCGCGTCCGAGAACAGTTGGTCGTAATAGGCCGCCGTCTGCGTCATCGCCTGTGCGCGGCGCGCGCTGACCACCAACGTCTCGTTCGCCCCCGGGCCGTTGCCGCGGTATTCCGCCGCGAGCTCGGCGCGCAGCGCGCCCTGCGCGCCTGCCTCGAGCTGCGCATAGGGGCGCCCGTGGAGTTCCTGCGCCGCGAGCTCGAGCCAGGCCGTCAACTCACGGTGCAGCCAGTCGGCCGTCCAGTCCGGCGCCTGGTAGGCGCCATGGCCCCAGATCGAGCCGAGCTGCATGCCGCCCACCGATTGCCACGCGGTCTGGCCGTCGAGGATGTCGTCACGGGTGAACAGCGGCTCGCCGTCGGCCGTGCTCACCTGCGCCGGGATCGGCGGCGCCGAGCGGTAGACCTCGGCGCCGAAGTAGCCCAGCAGCGAGAACATCACGATGCACACGCCGATCAGCGTGAACCAGTATTTCTTGTACGGACCCATGGTGTCTTCTTCTCCTTCGCTTCAATGCACTGTCGCGGGCGCATAGCGCTCGAACAGGATGTTGTTTTCGGTATGGATGTGCGCGATCAGGTCGTCGCGGAAAGCGCGCAGACCGGCGTACAGCGCGCGCCAGGTGTTGCAGGCGCCGGCCGGCAGCGTCAGGTCCTGCGTCAGCGCCTGCAGGCGATGCAGGGCCGCGCCGTGCTCGTCGTGCTCACCGCGCATCACGCCGATCGGCATGGCGACCATCGCGCCCTGGCCGTTGACGATCATCGGGAACAGCACCCTCTCTTCCTTGCACATGTGGCTTTCCAGCTCCTGCGCGAAGGCCGTCAGGTGATCGGCCAGTCCCAGCGGGCAGTCCTCGCGCTCGCCGTGGACCTGCTCCACGCGACGCGCCAGACGAATGAGCTCGGGCAGCTGCTCGCGATGCACGGCGTGGTAGCGCGCGAGGATGTGGTCCACCAGCGTGCCGTCCGCGGCTTCGCTCCAGTCCGGCGTGTCGGGCTGGAGGCCGCGCGCCTGCAGCGCCTGCAGCTCGGCGACGACGGCCGCGGCGTCGACGCCGGCGTCGGCCGCCGCGCTGCGCAGCGTGCGATTGCCGCCGCAGCAGAAATCGAAGCGATAGGTGTCGAAGACGCGCGTCGCGCCCGGTATGCAGCGGGCCAGTTGGCCCAGCGATAGCTCCATCAGATCCATGCGCTCCTCCTTCGTGATCTCGAGACGCGTCGGCGCGGTAGGCGGTGGCGCTCGCCGGCGACGCGGATGCGCGGGGCATGCGGCACGCCGCCGACGGCGCGCGGGAATGAGGGCCCGGCATGGTCGTTCGGCTGCGTGCAATGTCCCCGTCGCCGGGACATTGCGAACGACGTGCCATTAAAATCTGGCGGTGGATTATCTATTTAGCGACAATAGGGTCGAATTCACCCTGCCTCGATCATGGTTCTTTGGACCCTTAAAGGTATTTATGACCACGGATGCGATCCAGCGCCTGCTGCTGACCGATTTCGTCGCCGACCTGCCCGCGGCCGTGCGGCTGCAGCGCTTGGTCGCCGGCCTGCGCGCGCACTTCGGCTGTGGCGCGGTGGCGCTGCTGCGCCTGGATGAGGATCACCTGCGACCGCTCGCGGTCGACGGCCTGACCGGTGACGCGCTGGGGCGGCGCTTCGCCGTCAAGGATCATCCGCGGCTCGCGACTATCCTCGCCCGGCGCGGCGTGACCTGCTTCCATCACGACAGCAGCCTGCCCGATCCCTACGACGGCCTGGTCGAAGGCCACACCGGCAAGTCGCTGCCCGTGCACGACTGCATGGGCATCGCGCTGGAGCTCGAGGGCGAGCGCTGGGGCGTCGTCACGCTGGACGCGCTGGAGGTCGGCCGCTTCGACGCCGAGGCGCAGCGCGATCTCGCGGCGCTCGCCTCCACGATCGAGGCGGCCGTGCGTATCACGCGCATGGAAGGCGAGATACGCGCGCTGCGCACGGCGGGCGGCACGGCCTGCGCCGTGTCCGTCGCCGCACGCGGCGAAGACAGCGACATCGTCGGCCAGAGCGAGCTGATCGTGCACCTGCTGCACGAGCTGCAGGTCGTCGCCGACTCCGAGCTGCCGGCGCTGCTGCTCGGCGAGACGGGCGTCGGCAAGGAGCTGTTCGCGCGGCGGCTGCATCAGCTCTCGCGCCGTGCCGCCAAGCCGCTGGTGCACGTCAACTGCGCGGCGCTGCCCGAGTCACTGGCCGAGTCGGAGCTGTTCGGTCACGCCAGGGGCGCGTTCTCCGGCGCGGTCAACGAGCGGCCGGGACGCTTCGAGGCCGCCGACGGCGGCACGCTGTTCCTCGACGAGGTCGGCGAGCTGCCGCTCGCGATCCAGGCCAAGCTGCTGCGCACCCTGCAGAACGGCGAGATCCAGCGGCTGGGTGCCGATCAGCCGCGCCGCGTCGACGTGCGCGTGATCGCGGCGACCAATCGCCAGCTGCGCGAGCTCGTGCGCGAGGGAGCGTTCCGCGCCGATCTGTATCACCGTCTTTCGGTCTATCCGATCCCGATCCCGCCGCTGCGCGAGCGCGGCAACGACGTGCTGCTGCTTGCGGGCCGCTTCCTCGAGCTGAACCGCGCGCGGCTCGGCCTGCGCAGCCTGCGACTGTCGGCCGCGGCGGAGAGCGCGCTGCGCCGCTATCACTGGCCCGGCAACGTGCGCGAGCTCGAGCACGTGCTGAGCCGCGCGGCACTGAAGGCCGTCAGCCGCGGCGCCGATCGCCGCGACATCGTGACCCTAGAAGCGGACATGCTGGATCTCGACGCCGAGACCCTGCCCGCGAGCAACGGCGCGCCGCCGGCCCGGCACGCAGCCGGCGCGCCGTCGATCGCACCGCTCGCACCGCTGCACGAAGTCGTCGCGGCCAGCCAGCGCGAGGCGATACGCCAGGCGCTGCGGCTCCATCAGGACAACTGGGCCGCCGCCGCCCGCACGCTCGGCCTCGATCCGAGCAACCTGCACAAGCTCGCACGACGGCTAGGCCTCAAATGACACGCGCAACCACGAATCGACCATTTGATCTTCGTAGCCCGGGTGCAGCGTAGCGGAACCCGGGATCTTCAAGGACGCTCACGATCCCGGGTTACGCGCTGCGCGCTCCACCCGGGCTACGAAGATCCTTGTCGCGTAGCCCGGAACAAGCGGCGCGGAATCCGGGAAGTCTGCGCCCGGGCGTCTCTTTCATGATGACGGATGACGCACGCGCGTCGCGATCGTTGGGCTTCCTTCGTCAGCCCACGGCCCTGCGGCCCTAGAGCCTACACGCCCGATCCCGGGTTACGGCTGACGCAGTGCTTCGAAATCGCGCTGGTCATAGGCGCGGTGCGCGCAGCGCGTGTCGAAGGCGTCGCGTGCGGTGTTCAGCGCGGCGATGTCGGCGTTGACGGCCGGCAGCTTGGCGTTGAAGGCCTCGGCCTGCACCTGGTGCTCGTCGATCAGCGCGTTGTAGGCGGCGACGGCCGCGGCATCGGTGTCGTCGAGCGTGGTCTTGCCGGACTCGATGCGGGCTTCCAGCGCCTTCAGCTGCTCGAGCTCGGCGTTCAGCGCCGTCCGGCGCGCCGTGAGCGCCTCGTTTTCCGCATGCAGCCGGCGCTCGTCGGCGAGGCAGGCGGCGAGCTCTTCGCGCGTCATCGGCGGCGTGTCCTCGGCGCCGGCCTGCGCGACGGCGAGGAAGAGGCAGAACGCAGGGAGACCGCGGCTCATTCGCGATACTGGCCCCAGCGACCCCAGTAGGTGACCTCCTCGACCGGCAGCCGCTTCGCCGGCTTCAGATCGCCGCCGGTGAGCCACGCGACCGGCAGCAACGCGGCCTGCGTGTAATCGTCGGGAATGCCGAGCAGCGCCGACACCTCTTTCTCGTACTGCAGATGCAGCGTCGTCCACGCGGAAGCGAGGCGGCGCGAGCGCAGCGCGAGCATCAATGACCAGGTCGCCGGCAGGATCGAGCCCCACATCGAGGACTGCACGAAGACGTCCTCGTGCTCGAAGCGGCTCTCGATGCACGGAATGATCATCACCGGCACGCGGTGCAGGTGCTCCATCAGGTAGCCGCCGGACTTCAGCACCGCGTCGCGCTGCTGCTGGCGCAGATCGTCCGCCGCGTACTCGCGCGTCGCGGCGACGCCGGTGCGCGTCATGCCGGTCTTGCCTTCGACATAGGTCGCCGCGCCGCGCCGATAGTAGTCGGCAATCTGCGCCTTCGCCTGCGCATCGGTGACGACCATGAAGCGCCAGGTCTGGGTGTTCGCGCCGGTCGGCGCCTGCAACGCGATCTGCAGCGCTTCCTCGATCAGATCGAGCGGCACGGGGCGGTCGAGATCGAGGCGCTGACGCACGCTGCGCGTCGTCGTCAGCACGTGATCGATGCTCGCCAGATCGAGATCCATGACGGTGTCCTTGCTCATGCGGGTGCTCCGATGGGAATGAGGGGCTCAGGCGCGATGCGTCGCACGCGCCGTGTGCTCCCAGAACTGGATCATGTTGCCTTCGGCATCGTAGAAGATGAACGAGCGACCGAAGTCGCCGACCGGCCACACGTACTCGGTCTGCGTCGCGTAGCCCGCGGCGCGCACGCGCGCGAACCAGCCGTCGATGTCGTCGACGGCGAGGCCGAGCTCGTGGATGCCCGTGTGGCCGTAACGCTGCTGCGCCGGCGGCGTGCGCTCGATGCGCGGGTTCTCGCACTGCTGCAGCTCGATGATCGCGCCGTCGTCGGAGACGAGGATGGCCATCCGCGAGCGCGCATCCTCGACCTTGAAGATGTCGTCGAGCAGCGTGGGCGTGAGATAGACGCGCGGACCGGGCTCGGCGCCGTCGGGCACGATCTCGTCCTTGATCAGCGTGAAGCCGAGCACGTCGCGCCACAGGCGGATCGCAGCCTCGATGTCGGCGACGAAGATCGCCATGTGGTGGAAGCGCACGGCCTCAGAGCCCGAGCTTGGGCCGCACCCAGGCCGCGAGCTTCGCGATCGCCGCGTCCGCTTCCGGCGCCTTGCCGGCCATGAAGTGCCACACGTGCTGCATCTCGGGCCAGACGTCGCACTGGACTTCGACGCCGGCCTGCTTCGCGCGCTCGGCGACGCGCGTCGCATCGTCCATGATCGTCTCGAAGCCGCCGACCTGGATGTACAGCGGCGGATAGCCCGTGAAGTCCGCGTGCAGCGGATTGGCGAGCGGATCCCTGGGCGATGCGCTGCCGAGGAAGATCTGCGACATGTTCAGCGACATCTCGCGCGAGATCAGGCGATCGACCTTCGCGTTCTTCTCGAAGCTCGGCGCCGTCGCCTCCATGTCGTACCACGGCGACAGCGGCAGCACGGCCGCCGGCAGCGGCAGACCCTTGGCCTTGGCGGCGAGCACGACCGTCGTGCACAGGTTGCCGCCGGCCGAGTCGCCGATGGTCGCGATGTGGTTCGGCTTGATGCCGCGGTTCAACAGCCATTCGTAGACCCTCAGGCATTCGTCGACCTGTGAGGGATGCTGGTGCTCGGGCGCGCGCCCGTAGTCGACGATCAGCGCCTGGCAGCCGACCGCCTTCGCGACGTGCGCGAAGAGCTTGCGATGCGAGAAGCGCGAGCCCGTCACGCAGCCGCCGCCGTGCAGCGCGAGCAGCACGCGATCCTCGCGACAGCCGTGCGGCACGGCCCACAGGCAGGGCGTGCCCGCGGCATCGACGTCGAAGTAATCGACGCCGCCCGGATCGCGTGCCAGATCGCCGCACTGTTCGAGGAGATCGCGCAGTTCGTCGATCGACATCTGCGGATTGGCGGTGAGGGCGGCGACGAAGCTGTCGAACAGGCGATCGATCGCGGCGGCTTGCGGACTGGCCATGGCGGGGCTCCCGGGTTGACGGTGAAACGAAAGGGCCGAGCCGCGACTATAGCGAGCGCGACGGGACGGGTCGATTCCGAGGCGCCGCGTGTTGCAACGCACGGGAGACGCGCCTAGGCGCGAAGCATCGCGGCGCCGACGAGCGCGCCGTCGCTTCGTAGCCCGGGTGCAGCGGAGCGTAACCCGGGACTCGCCTCAATGCGCCTTGCCGCGCAGCCTCTTCACGCCGCCGACGACCGCGACGATCGCCACGCCGGCGCCGACGCCGAGCAGGCCATCGAGCAGCATCGGCGTCAGCGCCTCGGCGAGATTGCCGATCGCGGGCAAATGGCCCGACGCGTGCGCGGAGCGCTCGATGAAGCCGTGCATGAACGGCAGGCCGTGCGACAGGATGCCGCCGCCGACCAGGAACATCGCCGCGGTGCCGAGCACCGACAGCGACTTCATCATCCACGGCGCGGCGCCGAGGATGCCGCGTCCGAGCGCGCGAGCGAACGCACCGGTCCGCCGGCTCAGCCACAGGCCCGCATCGTCGAGCTTGACGATGCTCGCGACGAGCCCGTAGACGCCCACGGTCATCAGGATCGCGATGCCGACGAGCACCGCGACCTGCGTCGTGAACGCGGCGGCGGCGACGGTGCCGAGCGTGATCGCGATGATCTCGGCCGAGAGGATGAAGTCGGTGCGCACCGCGCCTTCGATGCGCTCGCGCTCGAAGGCGACGAGGTCGATTTCGGGATGCTCGAGCACGTGCGTCAGCTCGGCGCGGCGCGCCTGGTCTTCCGCCGCACCGTGCAGGAGCTTGTGCGCGAGCTTCTCCGCGCCCTCGAAGCACAGGAAGGCACCGCCGATCATCAGCAGCGGCGTCACGGCCCCCGGCACGAACGCGCTGATCGCGAGCGCCGCCGGCACGAGGATCGCCTTGTTGCGCAGCGATCCCTTCGCCACTGCCCACACCACCGGCAGCTCGCGCTCGGCGGCGAGGCCCGTGACCTGCTGGGCGTTCAGCGCGAGATCGTCGCCGAGCACGCCCGCGGTTTTCTTGGTCGCAACCTTGGTGAGCACGGAGACGTCGTCGAGCAGGGTCGCGATGTCGTCGATGAGCGCGAGCAGACTGGAACCGGCCAAGATGAGGACTCCGCGTCGAGTACGGTCGGGTTGTCGGCAACGGGGTACCGCTGCGTCGGGGGCGACATGGTATGCGGGCACCGCGGCCGGTGGAATGGCCGTGCCGGCGGGCGGCCGCGCCCGCCGCGGGAATCGGTCCCCGCATCCTTCCGGTGAACCGAATGGACTGGCCGCGACGCTTTCCCAAAACTCTCAGCTGATAAGGTGGTTTCCCCGTCTCGCGCCTGCGGCGCGGCGGGGACGCGCGCGCGAGATTCCGCGCGCCATCCCGGGGCCGCGGTGAGGCATCGCCGTCCGCCCGCAACCGGAGGACGCAAGATGCCCGACGACGACGCCTACAGCGCGGCCCGCAGCGCGCCGCACGCACGGCGCGCGAACGAGCTGCGGGCGCTGCTCGGCGCGGGCGAGGGCGGCCTCGCCACGGCCGAGGCGGTCCGCCGCCTCGCCGAGCTCGGCCCGAACAGGCTGCCGGCCGCGCGCCAGCGCGGGCCGCTGCGCCGCTTGCTGGCCCAGTTCCACAACATCTTCATCTACGTGCTGCTCGGTGCGGCCGCGATCACCGCGAGCCTCGGCCACGTTCTCGACACGCTCGTGATCCTCGCCGTGGTCGTCGCCAACGCGCTCATCGGCTTCGTGCAGGAGGGCCGCGCCGAGAAGGCGATGGACGCGATCCGCCGCATGCTCGCGCCGGTCGCCTCCGTGATCCGCGACGGCCGGCGGCGGGAGATCGATGCCGACACGCTCGTGCCGGGCGATCTCGTCGTCCTCGAGCCCGGGGACAAGGTGCCCGCCGATCTGCGGCTGACCCTCGCGCGTGGCCTGCAGATCCAGGAAGCGATCCTGACGGGCGAGTCCGTGCCCGTCGACAAGACGCTGGCCCCCGTCGGCGCCGACGTGCCGCTGGGCGATCGCCACTGCATGGCCTACTCGGGCACGCTGGTGACCAGCGGCCAGGGTCAGGGCGTCGTCGTCGCGACGGGCAGCGCGAGCGAGATCGGCCGGATCAGCGGGCTCCTGTCCGAGGTCGACACCCTGACGACGCCGCTGGTGACGCAGATGGACGCCTTCGCGCGCTGGCTCACCGTCTTCATCCTGCTGGTCGCGGGGCTGCTGCTGGTCTACGGCTACTACGTCGGCCACCACGACTTCGCCGAGATGTTCATGGCGGTCGTCGGCCTGTCGGTGTCCGCGATTCCGGAAAGCCTGCCGGCGGTGCTGACGATCGCGCTCGCGGTCGGCGTGCAGGCCATGGCGCGGCGCCACGCGATCGTGCGCCGCCTGCCGGCGATCGAGACCATCGGCGCGGTCTCCGTGATCTGCACCGACAAGACCGGCACGCTGACGCGCAACGAGATGATGGTCGCCTCGATTGCGACGCGGCATCACCTGTTCGACGCCGAAGGCGACGGCTATGCGCCGGAGGGCGTGGTGCGACTGGACAGCAATCCGGTCGCGCCGGCCGATTTCGCGGTGCTCGGCGAGCTCGGTCATGCCTGTGCGCTGTGCAACGACGCCGCGCTGCATCGCGCGGAATCCGATTGGTCCGTCGCCGGCGATCCGATGGAAGGCGCGCTGCTCGCCTTCGCCGGCCGCCTCGGCCTCGATCTGCCGCTCGTGCAGGCGAGCTGGGTGCGCGCGGACGCCATCCCCTTCGATGCGCGGCATCGCTACATGGCGACCCTGAACCGCGATCATCGCGGGCATGCGGCGATCTTCGTCAAGGGTGCGCCGGAACGCCTGCTCGCGATGTGCGCGACCGAGCGCGTCGCGCCGGATCTGGAACAGCCGCTCGACCTCGCATTCTGGACCGCGCAGGCCGATGCGATCGCCGGCCGCGGACAGCGCGTGCTGGCGTTCGCGACGCGCGCCGCCGAGCCGGAGCGCACGGTGCTCGACGTCGCCGATCTCGAAGGCCGCCTGAGCCTGCTCGGCCTCGTCGGCCTGATCGATCCGCCGCGGCCGGAAGCGGTGGCTGCGGTCGCCGACTGCCGGCGCGCCGGCATCCAGGTCAAGATGATCACGGGCGATCATGCGCAGACCGCGGCGGCGATCGGCGCCGAGATCGGGCTGGCGCACGCGGACAGGGTGCTCACCGGCGGCGAGCTCGACGCGCTGGACGACACGGCGCTGAAGTCCGCCGTGCTCGACTGCGACGTGTTCGCGCGGACCAGCCCGGAGCACAAGCTGCGGCTGGTGCAGGCGCTGCAGTCGCACGGCTTCATCGTCGCGATGACGGGCGACGGCGTGAACGACGCGCCGGCGCTCAAGCGCGCCGACGTCGGGATCGCGATGGGCCGCAAGGGCAGCGAGGCGGCGAAGGAAGCCGCGCAGCTCGTGCTTGCCGACGACAACTTTGCCTCGATCGCCGCGGCCGTGCGCGAGGGCCGCACCGTCCACGACAACATCAGGAAGGTGATCAGCTGGACGCTGCCGACGAACGGCGGCGAGGCGATGACGATCATCGTCGCGCTGCTCGTCGGCGTCACCCTGCCGGTGACGCCGATCCAGATTCTCTGGATCAATCTCGTCACCGCCGCGACGCTCGGCATCGCGCTCGCCTTCGAACCGACCGAGGCGAACACGATGCGACGGCCGCCGCGCGTGCGCGGCGAGCCCGTGCTGGACGGCGCCCTGCTGTGGCACGTGCTGCTCGTGTCGGTGCTGTTCCTCGGCTTCGTCTACGGTGTGTTCAGCCATGCGCTGGATCGCGGCCATTCGCTGGAGCTCGCGCGCACGCTGGCCGTGAACATGATCGTGATCCTCGAGATCTTCCACCTGTTCTTCATCCGCAATCTCCACGGCAGCTCGCTGAGCTGGGCGGCGGCGCGCGGCACGCCCGCGGTGTGGATCACGGTCATCCTCGTCACGCTTGCCCAGTTCGCGTTCACCTATCTGCCCGCGGCGCACCAGGTCTTCGGCAGTCGGCCGGTGCCGTTCCTCGACGGGGTGCTGCTGGTCGCCCTGGGGACGGTATTCTTCGCGCTGGTCGAGACCGAGAAACAGATGCGGCTGCGCCTGCGTGCCGATTCACCGGCTTGAAGATTGCCCCCGCGATCCCGCGCCCCGAGCCCCGAGCCCACAGGAGATTCCCCATGCCCCAGACCCTCATGCTCGCCACGGATCTCGGTCATCGCTCCGACCGCGCCCTCGATCGGGCGGCGGCCCTCGCCCGCGCGTGGCAGGCCCGCCTGCTGATCGTCCACGCCCTGAAAGCGGCGTCCCTTCGCGACGACGCGCCGTCGTGGCGACGCGTCACCGATCCGCTGGCCCTGGCGCGCCGGCGCATCCACCGCGATCTCGGCGCCACGGCCGATCTGGCGCTGGAGGTGATCGTCGAACGCGGCGATCCCGGCGCCGTCGTCGCCGAGCTCGCGGCGCGCCACCAGGCCGATCTGGTCATCAGCGGCGTCGCGCGCGACGAGACGCTCGGCCGCCTGCTGCTCGGCTCGACCGTGGAGACGCTCGTGAAGCAACTGCAGGCCCCGCTGCTGGTCGTGAAGCGCCGCCCGCACGGCGACTACCGTCACCTCGTCGTCGCCACCGATCTCACGCCCGATTCGAAGACGGCGGGCGACGCCGCGCTCGCGTGGTG
>JBFWSI010000060.1:0-11046 GCA_050248455.1 Gammaproteobacteria bacterium
CCGGCGCCGGCGCCTGCTGGCGCGGGCCGGTGACGACGCACGGCGCGTCACCGTGCTCACCTATCACGCGATGGCGCTGCGCCTCACCGGCACCAGCCTGGAAACGGCCTCGCGCACCGACACTAAAATCGACTTCGACCGACTGATCGAGAACGCCATCGCGCTGCTGAACGGCGAGTCCGACGAAGCCTTCCTCGATGACGACGAGACGCGCGAGCGCCTGCTGCAAGGCTATGAGTACATCTTCGTCGACGAGTACCAGGACATCGACGCGAAGCAGTACGAACTGATCGCTGCGCTCGCCGGCCGGCGCCTGAACGACCCCGACGCCAACAAGCTCCACATCATGGCCGTCGGCGACGACGACCAGAACATATATGCCTTCAAAGGCGCCAACGTCGAGTTCATCCGCCGCTTCCAGGCCGACTATGCCGGGGAGGTGACCTATCTGGTCGAGAATTTCCGTTCCACGCAGAACATCATCGCCGCGGCCAACCACGTGATCCAGTGCGCAGCGGAGCGCATGAAGGTGGACCATCCGATCCGCATCGACCAGTCGCGCGCGCAAGACCCGCCGGGCGGCCGGTGGCAGGCGCTCGATCCGGTGCACCAAGGCCGCGTGCGTTCCATCGCCGCGCCGGCCAGTGCCAACCTACAGGCGCAGGTCGTCATGCAGGAGGTCCAGCGCATTCTGGCCGCCGATCCCGGCACGCCGCTGGACGAAATTGCTGTGCTGGCGCGCGCGCACCGCGCGCTGGAGCCCTTGCGCGCGCTGTGCGAAGACTGCGGGCTGCGCTTCGAGCAGCTCAGCAGCGAAGGCGCACGTTCACGCGTGTCGTTCATGCAGCTTCGAGAGGGCTGGCAGACCGCTCAGGCCTTGCCCGGCCGGCGTTCGGACTTGGTCGAACTGGCGCACCTGCGCGACTGGCTGGCGGGAAAGACCCGGCAGGAGCCGGACAACCCGCACTGGGCCGACATCGCGGCAGCGGTGGAGGAGTTCGCCCAAGGCTCGCTGGCCGAGCACGTCACGGCCCAGGAAGTGCTGGATGCGCTCTACGAAGCCGCTGGTGACGCGCGCCGCCACGGCCGGCCCGACGCCCTGCGCCTGCTCACCGCACACGGCGCCAAAGGCCTGGAGTACGACCACGTGATCGTCATGGATTGCGGCGACTGGGGGTGGAACGACGACGAACGCCGTCTGCTCTACGTCGCGATGACCCGCGCACGCCAGACCCTGGTGCTGCTTCACGCGGAGGCCGGCAGCAATGTTTTCCTCGGCGACCTCGGTTCCGTGGACGGTGTCGTCGAAATCTTGCCGCCGACCCGCCCCACGCATCGCCCTGATCTCGATCGACGCTACGTCACGCTAGGTCCGGCCGAGGTGGATTTGGGCTACGCCGGGCGGCAGCCGGCGGGCGCGGTGATTCATGCCGACCTGGCCGCCGTGCGCGTGGGCGAGGAGGTCTGCGTCGCGAACCGGCAATTACGTACCGCTGACGGTCGGGTGCTCGGTGCGCTGGCACGCAAATGCGAAATGCCGGATGGTCCGTCATTCGGTATCGTCCATGCGGTAATGATTCGCACGCGAGCGCAGACGCACCCCGATTATCTCGCCGGCGTCAAAGTAGACGCTTGGGAAGTTCCGCTGGTGGAAGTGGTGATCCCGTGACGCAGCGAGCGGCGATCGACCTTGGAGCACATTCGGGCGCCGCCCTTTCTGTATCATCCAGTGACGGCCGTTCCTCTTCGCTCCGGCCGCCGGAGAACAAGCCTTGAGCACCGACCCCCGCGCGATCGACGCCATCGCGCAGTCCCTCGCCGCCGCCGCCGCGACGCGCACGCCGATCGCGCCGCTGCGCGAGCGCGTGCCCGGCATCGACGCCGACGTCGCGTATGCGATCCAGGACGCGAACACCCGCGCCGGCCTCGCCGCCGGTCGCCGTCTGGTCGGCCGCAAGATCGGCCTCACTTCGCTGGCCGTGCAGCAGCAGCTCGGCGTCGATCGGCCGGACTACGGCATGCTGTTCGCCGACATGGCGGTCGGGGACGCCGAGCCCGTCGCGCTGACGCGCCTGATCCAGCCGAAGGTCGAGGCCGAGATCGCGCTGGTGCTGGGCCGCGATCTGCTGCACGAGAAGCACACCTACGCGGACTTGATCCGCGCCACCGAATACGTCGTGCCCGCGATCGAGATCGTCGACAGTCGCATCGAGCGCTGGGACATCCGCTTCGTCGACACCGTCGCCGACAACGCGTCCAGCGGGCTCTTCGTCCTCGGCAGCACGCCGAAGCGTATCGCGGACGTCGACGTCACGGCCTGCGCGATGCGCATGACGCGCGGTACCGAGGTGGTTTCGAGCGGCAGCGGCCGCGCCTGCCTCGGCAGCCCGTTGACGGCCGCGGCCTGGCTCGCCGACGTGATGGTTCGCTGCGGCCGGCCGTTGCAGGCCGGCGACATCGTGTTGACGGGGGCGCTGGGTCCGATGGTCGCCGTGTCCGGCCCCGCGCGCTACGACGCGACGATCGAAGGCCTCGGCAGCCTCGCCGCGATCTTCGTCTGATTGGGAGCATCGCCGATGAGCACTGCACTCTCCGAAGCCGACAGCAGCCGTTACGCGCAGATCGCGGCCGGCGATCTCGCGCTGCGCGTCCACTACAACGATCTCGGCACGGCGCGGCTCGGCACGATCGTGATGCTCCACGGCTCGGGCCCGGGCGCGAGCAGCTGGGCGAACTTCAGCCGCAACGTCGGCGCGCTGACGGACGCCGGCTACCGCGTGATCCTGATGGACTGCCCGGGCTGGTCGAAGAGCGATCCCGTGGTCTGCACCGGCACACGCTCCGAATTGAACGCACGCGCGCTCGCCGGCCTCGTCGACGCGCTGGGGCTCGAGCGCGTGCATCTCGTCGGCAACTCGATGGGCGCGCACAGCGCGATGATGTACACGCTGATGCAGCCCGGCCGCGTCGGCAGGCTGGTGCTGATGGGCGGCGGCACCGGCGGCGCGAGCCCGTTCATGCCGATGCCGACCGAAGGCATCAAGCTGCTGAACGCGCTCTACCGCGAGCCGACGCTCGAGAACCTGAAGCGGATGATGGCGATCTTCGTCCATGATCCCAGCAGCCTGACCGAAGAGCTCTATCGGCTGCGGCTCGACAACATGCTCGCGCGCCGCGAGCACCTCGCGAACTTCGTGAAAAGCCAGGAGCTGAATCCCAGGCAGTACCCGGACGTGAGCGCGCGGCTGGGCGAGGTCACGCAGCCCGTGCTCGTGGTCTGGGGCCGCGACGATCGCTTCGTGCCGCTGGACGCAGGCCTGCGCCTCGTCGCCGGCCTGCCGAACGCCGATCTGCACGTCTTCGGGCGCTGCGGCCACTGGGCGCAGTGGGAGCATGCGGAGCGCTTCAACCGCATGGTGATCGACTTCCTCGGCGCTTGAGCCGGTCGGTCGAACGCAGACTCCGCGATGAATTTCGGTCTTGCCCTCGGTCTCGGTGCGCTCGCCGGCGCTGCGTTCTGTGTCGTCGTGCAGCGATATGCCGGACATCGCGCGATCGCCGTCTACAGCGGCGCTCTCGTCTACATCGCCGCGGTGTACGTCGGGCCCGCGCTCTCGCGCGGCGCGCCGGGCGACGTCGTCGAGATCCTCGCCTCGCTGGGCTTCGTGGCGTTCGCGCTCGCCGGCCTCGCGGGCAGGGAGGCCTGGCTCGCCGGCGGCTACATCCTGCACGGCATGTGGGATGCCTTCCACGTCGACCTCGCCCAGACCGCGTTGCCCGGCTGGTACGCGCCCGTCTGCATCGGATTCGACTGGGTCGTCGGGCTCTGGATCGTCCGCATGATGAAGAGGAAGCGCGCCGCCGCACGGGCCGCGGCGACCGACGCTTGAAGCGTCGCACCGGCGCCGCGAGCACGGTCGACGGCGGCCGGTCGGCGCAGTAGGCTCTCGCCCGTCTTTTCGAGGAGTCCCTCATGTCCGAACCCGTCGTTCTCTGCAGCGTCGATGCCCGCGGTATCGCCCGCGTCACGCTGAACCGGCCCGACAAGAACAATGCCTACAACGCCGAGCTGGTGCAGGCGTTGCTGGAGACCTTCGGCGGCCTGGCTTCCGATCCGCGCGTGCGCGTGGTCGTCATTCGCGGCAACGGCCGCCATTTCCAGGCCGGTGCCGATCTGAACTGGTTGAGCGCGATCGCGGCGCAGGACGAAGCGGCGAATCTCGAGACCTCGCGGCGCACGGCGCTGGTCGTGCGCGGCCTGAACGAGTTTCCGAAGCCGACGCTCGCGCTCGTGCACGGCGCCTGCATCGGCGGCGGCACCGGCGTCGCCGCCGCCTGCGACGTCGTAATCGCGACGCGCGATGCGAGCTTCGCGATCAGCGAAGCGCGCTGGGGGCTGTTCGCGAGCGTGATCTTCCCGCAGCTGAATGCCGCCATCGGCGAGCGCAACGTGCGTCGCTATGCCCTGACCTGCGAGCGCTTCGACGCCGCCGAGGCGCAGCGCATCGGCCTCGTGCACGTGCTCTGCGAGCCCGGCGAGCTCGATGCCGCCGCGGCCCCGATCCTCGAGGCGCTGCTGATTGCCGGTCCCAAGGCCGTCGCGCAGACCAAGCGCGACGTCATGCGCTGCGCGGGTTCGATCATGGACGAGGCGCTGTTCGCGGAGCTCGTCGCCACGCACGCCGCGAAGCGCCAGACGGCCGAAGCGGCGGAAGGCTTCGCGAGCTTCGTCGAGAAGCGCGATCCCGCGTGGTATCCGAAGGCCTGAAATTTTGACGCTCCGCAGCAACGCTGAGCGTCTTGACACAGATCAAGCGAGCCCGACACCCGGCTGGGGAGACTCGCGCGGTCGATCATCGGGAGTTCCTCATGAACGTTTCAGTCTCCAAGAACCTGCCCAAGACCAAGTCCGCCGAGCATTTCGACGTCCTGATCGTCGGCGCCGGCATTTCCGGTGTCGGCGGCGCCTATCACCTGAGCACGCAGTGCCCGGACAAGACCTTCGTCGTGCTCGAAGCGCTCGAGAGCTTCGGCGGCACCTGGCTGATGCACAAGTATCCGGGCATCCGCTCGGACAGCGATCTCTATACCTTCGGCTACCGCTTCAAGCCGTGGGTCGGCCCGCCGATCGCCACCGCCGGCGAGATCCGCAAGTACATGGGTGAGGTGATCGAGGAAAACGATCTCGCCAGACACATCCGCTACCAGCACAAGATCCTGAACGCGAGCTGGTCCTCCGCGGACGGCCTGTGGACGATCGAGGCGCAGCGCACGGACACCGGCGAATTCCTCACCTTCACCTGCAACTTCCTCTGGATGTGCCAGGGTTACTACCGCCACTCGGAGGGCTATACCCCGGAGTGGCCGGGCACGCAGGACTTCAAGGGCCGCATCGTCCATCCGCAGACCTGGCCCGAGGATCTCGACTACGAGGGCAAGAAGGTGATCGTCATCGGTTCCGGCGCGACCACCGCGACGATCGTGCCGGCGATGGCCGCCGACTGCGAGCACATCACGGTGCTGCAGCGCTCGCCGACCTTCTTCGTCCCGGGCATCAACGAGAATGCGCTCGCCGACATGCTGCGCAAGCTCGAAGTGCCCGATGAGTGGGTGCACGAGATCGTGCGCCGGAAGATCCTGCACGACTTCCGCGAGCTGACGCGCCGCTCCTTCGAGGAGCCGGAGAAGATGCGCGAAGAGCTGCTGGCCGGCGTGCGCGCCTACCTGGGGCCGGACTATGACGTCGACAAGCACTTCACGCCGACGTATCGCCCGTGGCAGCAGCGCATCGCTTTCGTGCCGGACGGCGATCTGTTCAAGGGCATCACCGCCGGCAAGGCCTCGATGGTCACCGACGAAATCGAGCGCTTCACCGCGAAGGGCATCCTGCTGAAGTCCGGCCAGGAGCTGGAAGCCGACATCATCGTCACCGCGACGGGTTTCAATCTCTCCGCGCTCGGCGACATCGAGTTCAGCGTCGACGCCAAGCCCGTCAAGCTGTCCGACACCGTGACCTATCACGGCATGATGTTCACGGGCCTGCCGAACCTGCTGTGGGTGTTCGGCTACTTCCGCGCGAGCTGGACGCTGCGCGCCGATCTGCTGTCCGACTTCGTGTGCCGGCTGTTGAAGCACATGGACGCGAAGGGCGTGACGAAGGTGTCGGTCGCGCTGCGGCCGGAAGACCAGGACATGCCGCTGCTGCCGTGGATCGACGAGCAGAACTTCAATCCCGGCTACCTGAAGCGCGGCATGCACCTGCTGCCGAAGCGCGGCGCCAAGCCCGAATGGCAGCACACGCAGGACTACTGGGCCGAGAAAGAAGCGATCCCCGCGATCGATCTCGACGATGCGGCCTTCATCTACGAAGGCCGCAAGTCGGCGCAGGACGAGGACCGGAAGACGGTCAGCGCCGCTTAGGCGTCTCCGCCCGCCGCCCCGTGCGGGCGGCGGGCACTTCCAGTCTTCGAGGCCCGGGCGAGCGCGGCGAATCCGGGAGCGGAATCTCTGCCCCTGTGCCGGCTCGAAGGAGGAATCCAAATGGCCGAGCGCAAATGCGCGCCGCTGCGTGTCCGTTTGCCGTCATTCCCGCGCAGGCGGGAATCCACGCCTGAGAACGAGGTCTCCGTGGGGTGATCTTCTTCTGCGCTGGACGCCGGGGTAGTGCGTGGATGCCCGCTTGCGCGGGCATGACGAAGGAGGCGTCGAGCCGAGGGGAAACTCCGTCACGCCGGTGCCCGTCATCGCAGCCGCGTCAGCCGCAAGCCGATCAATTCTTCCCCTTCGTGTCCTCTGCGTTCTCCGTGGCTGGAGTCATTCCGCACATGAGCCGGCACGCAGATCCGGAGATGAGTTCGCGCGGCGCGCGCTTTAGACTGGCGCCATGAACGCGGAAACCACCTCGGGCGTCGAACGCTTCGACGCCGTCGTCATCGGCGCCGGTGTCTCCGGCCTGTACCAGCTCTATCGCCTGCGCGAGCTCGGCCTGCGCGTGCGCGTCTACGAGCGCGGGGGCGGCGTCGGCGGCACCTGGTACTGGAATCGCTATCCCGGCGCCCGCTTCGACTCCGAGTCCTATTCCTACGGCTATTCGTTCTCGGAAGAGCTGCTCGAGGAATGGGAGTGGAGCGAGCACTTCGCGGCGCAGCCGGAGACCCTGCGCTACCTCGAATTCGTCGCCGACAAATTCGATCTGCGGCGCGACATCCGCTTCGACGTGACGATGACGGGCGCGCACTGGCACGAGGATGCGCGCGAGTGGGAGGTACTTTTCGCCGACGGCAGCCGCGTGCGCGCGCGCTTTCTGATCACCGCGATCGGTGGTTTCGCGACGCCGACTCTGCCCGCCATCGAAGGCCGCGACTCCTATGCGGGCGAGGCCTACCACACGGCACAGTGGCCGCAGCGCCCGGTCGACTTCGCCGACAAGCGCGTCGCCGTCATCGGCACCGGCGCGACGGGCGTGCAGGTCATCCAGGAAGTCGCCAAGACCGCGGCCAGCCTGAGGGTCTTCCAGCGCCAGCCGAACTGGTGCGCGCCGCTGCTGAATCGGCCGATCACGTCCGAGGAGCAGGCTCGCATCAAGGCCGGGTACAAGCAGATGTTCGCCCTCTGCAACGAGACCTTCGCGGGCTTCATGCATCAGTCCGATCGACGCAACGCCGTCGACGTCAGCCCCGAAGAGCGCGAAGCGCTGTTCGAGAAGCTCTACGGCGAGCCCGGCTTCGGGATCTGGATGGCGAACTTCCGCGACGTGATGATCGACGCGCACGCGAATGCGCTGCTCAGCGACTTCGTCGCGCGCAAGATTCGCAGCCGCGTGCGGGCTCCCGCGCTCGCCGAGAAGCTGATCCCGAGCAACCACGGCTTCGGCACGCGGCGCGTGCCGCTGGAGACGCACTACTACGAGGTCTACAACCGGCCGAACGTGCAGCTCGTCGATCTGCGCGAGACGCCGATCCTGCGCATGACGCCGAGCGGGATCGAAACGACGGCGGACGCCTTCGACGTCGATCTCGTCGTCTTCGCGACGGGCTTCGACGCCGTCACCGGCGGCTATTCGCGCCTGGACCTCCGCGGCGTCGACGGACGCCGCCTCGGCGACAAATGGGCCGACGGCCCGCGCACCTTCCTCGGCCTGCTGCACGAAGGCTTTCCGAATCTCGTCACGCTGGTCGGCCCGCACAACGCGGCGACCTTCTGCAACATGCCCCGCTGCATCGAGCAGAACGTCGAGTGGGTGACGAGGCTGCTGGCGCAGCTGCGCGCGCATGGCCATACGCGCATCGAACCGACGCCGGCCGCCGAGGACGAATGGACCGCGCACGTGCTCGACGGCGCCGCGCGCATGCTGCTGACGAAGGTCGACTCCTGGTTCAACGGCATCAATCGCAACGTCGCCGGCCGCGACGTGCGTCGTTTCCAGCTCTATGCGAACGGCCTGCCGACGTACCGGCGTCGCTGCGAGGAAGTCGCGGCCGAGGGCTATGCGGGCACCGTGATCGCGTGAGGCGCGCGAGAGACCACGCTCGGCATCCCGCCTCAGCGCAGGCCTAGCTGCCCCGTCCACTCGTAGATCGTTTCCCCCAGCCACGCACCGAACACGCGGTTGCCGTCGACGTTGAAGCCGATTTCGGTGGGGTGATAGAGCGGCAGGCCGTCCGGCGCGTCCGCCGCCGCGCCGAGCACCTCGTGCGCGTGCAGGCAGCGCAGGTTCTCGGTCTTGCAGAAAGCGTCGACGAGCGCGAGGTCGGGCGTCGCCTGCTTCGCGGCCGGCAGGCCGAAGAACGCGCGCCCCAGCGTCCACTCGTCGCCCGCGACCTGCGGCGCGAGCGGCAGGTGTATCAGCATGAACGGGATGTCGCGGGCACGGGCAAGGGCCGCGACGGCTTTCACGTGCGTCAGCGTCGGTGCATGACTCGCGGCGAGCTGAGACGTGTCGCCGCGCATGCCGGCCAGTCGATCGAAACGCGCGTCGCCGGCCGGCCGTTCACGCTGCCAGCGCCACGCGGTCCAGCGCTCGGCGAGCCAGCGCGCGAGCGCACTTCGGGCAGCGATGCCGGCCAGCGGACTGCGCTCGCGGCGCGGGCCGTCGTCGACGTGCGGCAGTTCGAGCGCGTAGCCGGCGGCAGGATCGACGCCGACGGCCAGTCCGTCCTCGATCTTCGCACGGGCCAGGAAGCGATGATCGGCATGCGGCATCAGCGCGGAATAGACGAAGACGATGCCGCGGATCGGCATCTGCTCGACGATCTGCCGCGCCATCAGCAGGTTCTGGGCGGCGCCATAGCCCGATTTCGCGCCGATGACGAAGCGCACCGGCGGCTGCAGCGCGGTCTTCTCGTTGACGAGCCGCTGCGCGCCGACGACCGCCGTCTCGTCGATGTCGGCGCCCCAGCCCTCGGTGAATTCGTCGCCGAGAAACAGGAACTTCAGCTCCTGGCGCAGATGCGTGCCCATCGGCCGATCGCGCAGGCCGATTTCGTTGGTCTTGAACAGTATCGAGAAGTCCCGGCTCGGCGCGTCGATCAGCACGTCGACGTTCGGCTTGTAGCGCAGGCCGAGCACGGGATCGAACTCGACGAACTTGGCCAGCGACGTGCTCAGCGTGTCGTCCCGGACGAGCGCGCCGGGTCTTACCCCGAGAACCTGGCGCACGACTGCTTCACCGCCGGCGACGAGCAGCGCCAGCAGACCGACGATCGCGAATACCGTCTTCTTCATGCCCCAGCCTCCCCATCGATGCGTAGGTCGGGCTGACGAAGGAAGCCCGACATCGAGCGCCCCGGACCTCGCCGGACTTCTGCAGCTACTCCAGCGACAGAATGAAGTCCCACTCCGCCGCCGTCACCGGCATCACCGACAGCCGGTTGCCGCGGCGGACCAGCGCCATGTCCGCAAGCTCGGGCGCGGCTTTCATTTCGGCGAGCGTGATCGTGCGCTTCAGGCGGCGCTTCAGCTTGACGTCGACGACCACCCAGCGCGGATCCGCCGGATCGCTCTTCGGATCGTAGTAGGGACTGTCGGGGTTCGCCGCGGACGGATCGGGGTAGGCTTTGCGCACGATTTCGCAGACCGCGACGATCCCGGGTTCCTCGCAGTTCGAGTGATAGAAGAAGACGAGATCGCCGCGCCGCATGTCGTCGCGCATCATGTTGCGCGCCTGGTAGTTGCGCACGCCGTCCCACATCGTGGTGCGCTTCGGGAGTTTGGCGAGATGCTCGAGACCGAAGGTCTCGGGCTCGCTCTTCATCAACCAGCGGCGCATGCGCAGGATCGCCACGCCGGGCAAGTCGGCGACAGGGAGAAGAAGGGTAGGAAGGGGCGGTGCCCTCCGCAATGCCGCTGCGGGCCGTAATCTTGAACCAAAGGCTCAAGAGTGGAACTTCTCGGAACGACTGAAGGCTTTCCGCTACGAGGCGGACTTGCACACCATCGATGCCAGATCGGTCCCTGTTGCTGCGAATATAGGCTCAAGGATTTTCGAACCCCTGGCGAACACCGCAGAGAGCACCTGCGGTCATTCTAACGCGATTCTTCAGTTCGTGCCGTGTGACGGCCTCGACATCTCGGGCGTGCCGCGCGACAACGCCGACTGGATCTTGCGATGGATGCGCTCGATGCCGTCGACCATGTCGTTGGCGACGTTCTCGTTGCGGCGACGATAGTCCAGATACTCGTGGGCGATGTTCAGCGCCGCCATCACGGCCACGCGTTCGCTGCCGATGACCTTGCCGCTGTCGCGCTGCTCGCGCAGCTTGCGATTCAGGAACTCGACGCTCGCGAACAGTGATTCGCGCTCGTCCTCGGCGCAGCCGACGACGTACTCCTTGTCCATGATCGTCACCGTGATGGGCTTGACCGGTGAACTCATGCGGGCGGTGCCTCCAGGGAACACAGCAACGCCCGACGCGGGCTTGCGGAAATCGAGTTTGGTATGAGCCAACCAGCCCCGTGGGTGAGGCGGGTGTGGTCAGCGGGTTTCCATCGCCTTCAGCCGCGCGATCATCGCTTCGACGCGGCTGCGGGCCTGCTCCGTTTTTTCTA